>NZ_JBFTOG010000031.1:0-69225 GCF_056397865.1 Arthrobacter sp. 05L417 | reverse complement strand
TCGACACCACCAACGCTGCCCTCGCCGCAGGAACAGCCATCATCGCCGCCGCGGTCTTCGGATACGGTGCCGGCCGCTGGCCCGCCCCCGTCACTGGCCTCGCCACCATCGCCATCTCCCTCACCGCCATCGGAACCGCAGCGTTCGTCGTCCCCGCCTGTCAAACCATCCTCAACGGCAACCAGGCCTACACCCTCATCGCCTTCACCGCCGTCTACACCCTCATCCACCTCAGCCTCACACCACTCCGCAAAACCAGAACCCACACCTAAAGCAAGACCCAACCAGCGCCCTGCACAGACCAACCGTGAACGCCTAAACTAACTCCACCCACCACAGATGAAATTAGACCAGGATGGCCGCCACCCTCATTCAAGGCCCCATCGAAAGGGGACGGTCAAAATGGTGACCAGGCTCGACAACGCACCAGACGACGACCCCGGAAACGAGACCATCGCACGCCTCCAAGAACTCCTGGACGCCCTGACCAACGGAACCATCACCCGGGAAGAAGCCACAGCGGTCTTGCAAACGGCAGAATTTCTCGAACAACCCGCCCCCGGAACCGAAAACCACGCCCACGCCCTGCTCCTGCTCGCGGAATGCCACAACCGCCTCCACCACCGGCAAAAGGCAATGCACTACTACCAAGCGGCGCTGCTCGAATACGAAACTCTGGGAATGGAAACCGGACGTGCCCTGATCCACAACAACCTAGGGACCCTGCACCAGGACGCCGGACGCTGGACCGACGCCGCCGCCTCCTATACCCGTGCCCTGGACCTCTACGAAACCCTCGACCTCCCCGCAGACCAGGCCAAGGTGTACAACAACCTGGGGTCCCTGTACCGGGGCGCCGGACGCTGGACCGACGCCGCCGCCTCCTATACCCGCGCCCTGGACCTCTACGAAACCCTCGACCTCCCCGCAGACCAGGCCAAGGTGTACAACAACCTGGGGTCCCTGTACCGGGGCGCCGGACGCTGGACCGACGCCGCCGCGGCCTTCACCCGCGCCCTGGACCTCTACGAAACCCTCGACCTCCCCGCAGACCAGGCCCACGTGCACAACAACCTCGGCACCCTCCACCAGGACGCCGGACGCTGGACCCACGCCACAGCCGCCTACACCCACGCCCTCGAGCTCTACGAAACCCTCGAGCTTCTTGATGGACAGGCCGTGTCCCTCGAAAGCCTCGGACTGCTGGCCATCGACCGCGGAGATAGCCCGGACGCGGCCGCGTTCTTCAACCGGGCCGCCGCCTTCTACCGGAAACAAGGCCTCCCCCAGAACGCCGCCTGGGCAGCCATCCGCCGCGCACGAGCACTCCACCAAAAAACCAACGCCACCCGCGCCGACTGCCTCAAACTCGCCCTGCCCGCCGCCCTGTACCTGGACTCCGTCCGTTTCCAATTCCACACCGCGTCCGAACGGACCCTCTGGTCCGCCAAAGCCGCCACCGCAACGAAACTCGCCCTCGAACTCGCCGCCGAAGCCCAGGACCCCGTCCTCATCAGCGACCTCATCGAAACCCACATCAACACCACCACCCACACCACCAACCCCGAAAACACCGACCCCAACGCCGACGAACACGCCACCAGCGCCCGCGCCCTCGGCATCGAACTCACCGAAGCCACCACCACCGCAACCCCCACACCCTTCACCACCGGTGACACCGGGTACGGGCCTGCAACAACCGCAGCCGGTACTACCACCCTCCTCACCACCGCCATGCTCCCTGGACACCCCCCACCACCCCTCCTCACACCCACCACCACAACACCCCGCACCGCACTCCACATATGGACCACCAACACCCCCTACCCACCCACACCACGACCCAACCGCCCCGTCAGAACCTGGTAAGCACCCGAGAACGCGCATCCGGGGGCCCGACCGCGGGCCCCGCACCCCCACCAATGGATGGCTGCCTCCAATACGACACCGAAACGAAGGCCTACGCCCAGCTCTGCACCGGTACTGCCTCAATGACACCCACGACACCAAAACTGGCGCGGGTACCCTCGGCGCCGGCGCCTCAGCATAATCGCCCTCGTCACCCACAGCTACTTCACCACCCGGGTCCCGTGAGCACCCGGCACCCGGTTCCCTGCCAAAGTCTTTTCCGGCTGCTTGCGGTGAGCAGCCCCCCGCCCACTATGGCTGACCGGCTCATCCAGGGATCCCCACAACCAGCCACGGCAACTATGGTTCCGGGCCAATGCCCTCCTGACCCACGGCGTGGACAGCATCGTCAGCGGACGGAAGAATGCCAGGCTCGCCGTTTCGACGGGAGCACCAGACCAGTGCACGAGAACCACGGATAACCCCACCAAAAAGGGAGGGAACACCTGAGGCAACTGCAGAAACGCCTGAACCTGTGGAAAGCAAACACACCCCGCACCCAGCAGGGCACACCACGAACACACCAAAAAGAAAACAAGAAGAAAGAGAACCCACCATGGCCAGCTGCAAATAATGCTTCCACAACACCACCCCTCAGACACCCAAACAACCACAGGGGTTAAGGTTAAGGGCCGGCCCGCCGCCCTCCTGAAGAGCAGCAGGCCGCCTGACCCGGCACCCGTACCATGCGCCCGCCCGGGCGTAGGATTGGTGCCACCCGCCCCCGCAGGAGCCCACGTGCAGGACCGAGAGACGGAACACACCGAAAGCCTGGAACAGCTCCTGCATGACCTGCGGTCACGGGCCATCGCCGCGGATGCCGGCGCAGCCCGGCTCGCAGCGACCCACGCCGCCGCACCGGACGCCACCGATGACACAACAGCCGCACTCGTCCACGCCCTCACCGCGCTGATCCATCAGGAACTCCAGCAGCCCGATCAGGCACTGGACAGGTACCACCGCGCGCTAGCCCTCTACGAAACCCTCGGCCTCGCCGACCGCCAGGCGTGGGTGCGGAACATCCTCGGAGCCCTCCACCGGGACGCCGGGCGGCGGAGGGATGCCCGCACCGAGTTCGAAGCGGCCCTAGCCCTCTACACCGGGCTCGGACGGCCTGATGCCGAGGCAGTGATGCACAACAACCTCGGGGCCCTCCACCGGGACGCCGGGAGGTGGGAGGAAGCCCGCACCGAGTTCGAAGCGGCCCTAGCCCTCTACATCGGGCTCGGCCTGTCTGAGGGCGAGGCGATGGCGCGGAACAACCTCGGGGCCCTCCACCGGGACGCCGGGAGGTGGGAGGAAGCCCGCACGGAGTACGAGGCTGCCCTGGCCCTTTACCAAGCCCTCGGACTTCACGAACGCCAGGCGATGGTGCGGAACAACCTCGGCCGCCTCCACCAGGCCGCAGGGCGATGGGAGGAAGCCGGCACCGAATTAGAGGCCTCACTTGCCCTCTACATGCGCCTCGGCCTGGCTGAGGGTCAGGCGCTGGTGCGGAGCGGCCTCGGAATCCTGCACGGGGCTGCGGGGAGGTGGGAGGAGGCGCGGGCCGAGTTCGAGGCCGTCCTCGCCATCTACGCAAATCTCGGCCTCACTCAAGGCCAGGCGAAGGCGCGGAACAACCTGGGGGCCCTCCACCGGGACGCCGGGAGGTGGAAGGAGGCCCGAGCCGAGTTCGAGGCCGCCCTGGCCCTCTACGAAACCCTCGGCCTTCCCGCTGATCAGGCCGACGTCAGGAACAACCTGGGGGCCCTCCACCAGGACGCCGGGAGGTGGAAGGAAGCCCGAGCCGAGTTCGAGGCCGCCCTGGCCCTCTACGAAACCCTCGGCCTAGCCGAGGGCCAGGCGCTGGTGCGGAACAGTCTGGGGAACATCCATCAGGCTGTGGCCCTCCTCCACGACGCGGGGCAGTTGGACGATGCCCGTGCTGAATACGAAGCGTCCCTGGCCCTCTACACGCGCCTCGGCCTGGCTGGGGGCCAGGCGATGGTGCGGAACGGCCTCGGGGCCGTGCACATGGCTGCTGGCAGGTGGAAGGAGACCCGAGCCGAGTTCGAGGCCGCTCTGGCCCTCTACGAAACCCTTGGCCTTCCCGCTAAACAGGCCGACGTCAGGAACAACCTCGGGGCCCTCCACCAGTACACCGGGAGGTGGGAGGACGCCCGTCAGGAGATCGAGGCGGCTCTGGCCCTCTATGCAGGCCTTGGCCTGAAGGAGGGAGTCGGTGACGCTCACCTGCTCCTGGCCATGCTGTGCGCACGGACCGGCGCCAAGGGCGAGGCCGCAGAGCATCACACCCTGGCCCGGAAGGCATACCTGTCCCGGGGCCTGTCCCAGAACGCGGCCTGGGCCGCCATCCGCTACGCCCGGGCCCTCCACAGCGTAGGCCTGGCCGGGGCCACGGAAGCCCTCGCCCTGGCGGTCCCAGCGGCACTGCACCTAGACGCAGTCCGGTTCCAGTTCCCCACGGCCGCCGAGCGCATCGCCTGGGCCTCGAACGCGGCACAGGGCCTGGACCTCGTGTTCACGCTCGCCGCCGAAGCCGGGAACCCAGCCCTGGTCGCAGACCTTGTCGAAACCTACGTCAACAGCACCTCCCACACCCCAAGAGGGGCCGACGACATGACTGATCCCCGATCTCCGGACGAGATGTGGGCCGCACGGGCTATTGGGATAGCCGCCACCTTGGCCGCCCACACCAGGTCACCACTCCCTCTTACCTCAGAGGACCCCGCCGGAGGCCCTGCCACCGCCGCGGCAGGCACCACTAACCTCCTGGCCACTGCCGCCCTGCCCGCAGCACCGCCGCCCCCGCTCCTGGCACCCACCAAGGACGCCCCGGCCCGCCTGATCCTGGACCGCTTCGCCGCCACCGATTACCCGCGGCCTCGAAGAACATCAACACCGGCCCGGACCTGGTAGTCCGCCCCATCGCCCGCTACCCAGGACGACATCGTCGTCCCTTGATCCCGGCGTTGCCCCCGGCGGATCGTCCTCGATGAGATCCTCGAACACGTCGAACGCCCCTGGGCCGCCGTCGCCCAGCTCCGACGCCTCCTGCGGCCCGGCGGATGCCTGATGACCAGCTCCCCCTTCATGATTGCCGTGCACAAGGTACCCATGGACTACTGGCGGTTCACCCGCGACGGACTTGAAGTGCTCCTCCACGATTTCAGCGAAGTACACACCTTCTCGAAGTACACACCTTCTCCTGGGGAAACCGCGGATCAGTCCACTACCTCATGAACGGAATGATGGTCACAGCCCGCCAAGCAATAGAAGACGGAGCGTTCGATCTGTCCAACACCGAAAAATTCGCTGTCTCCGTCTGGGCCTACGCATGGAAATGACACCCGCACACTGCTCATCGGAGGCTACGAAAGGAACCGGCCATGCGCGTTGAAGTGATCAGCGACATCCACGGACAATACGATCTCCTCGCCCACGCCCTCGACCGGGCAGAGCAACTCGTCATCCTGGGCGACCTGCTCGACTACACCAACTACCAAGAACCCGAACACTGCATCCTCGGCCGGATCTTCGGAGCAGACCACGTCAGCGCGCTCGGACGAATGCGACGCCTCTGCCAGCACGAAGCCATGCACGCACACCAACAGCAGCTCTGGGCAACTCTCGAAAACCCAGAAGACACCATCCGCTCAATCGTCACCGACAGCTACGAACAAGTACTCCGCATCGTCGCCGGCAGCACCACACTCGTCAGCCTCGGCAACGTCGACGTCCCGGAAATCTGGAACGACCTGGCACCGGCCGCCCAACGCAACCTTGACGGAGAAACCGTGCACATCAACGGACACCTGTGCGGCTTCGTCGCCGGAGGAGCCCTCAAAACAGTCCCCCAAACCTGGCCCTGGAAATACTACGACCGCGACCACCACACCTACCGCTCAACCGTCGCCCGCCTATCCGGCATAGACATCCTCATGAGCCACCTGCCCCCACGAATACCCGAACTCAGATACGACACCACCGCCGGCCGGAACGAAATGTACGGGCCAGGACTCCTGGAACTCATCACCACCTAAACCCCCACCCATGCACTCTTCGGCCACGTCCACCACCCCCAACGCCACCACCACCACGGACCAACCCACTGCATCAACGTCGGCTACTTCCACGACCAAGGCACCGGCCACACCCTCAACCTCTAACCACCCGGCGCTGACTGGCCAACGGGGAACGAAACGAACTCCCTTTTATTCGCACTGTTTAGAACACTGTCCACCCCCCGACCTAGGACCTACACTAACCCCATCCACCACAGAAGAAAGCAGGCCAAGAGATGGCCACCCCCCTTCCAAAATTGGACCCGCAAGATGGTGACCATGCCTAACAACGCGCCAGATAACGAACGCGGATACGAGACAATCACACTCCTCGAACAGTTCTTAGCCAGTGGAAGCAACGACCGGGAAGAAGCCATCGCGGCTTTACAAACAGCAGGATGCCTTGAGCAACCCGCACCCGGAACCGAGAACCACGCCTACTACCTGCTCCTGCTCGCAGTCCTCCACGAACAACTCGGGAACCGGGCCACAGCCCTCACCCACTACCAACACGCCCTCAACACCTACACAACCCTCAACCTCCCCGACGACCAGGCCCTCGTCCACACCGCCCTCGGAAACCTGCACCAGAGCGCCGGACGCCGGGACCAAGCCGCCGCCTCCTACACCCGCGCCTTGGAAATCCACGAAACCCTCAACCTCCCGGCAGAGCAGGCCCTCGTCCACACCCGCCTCGGGGCCCTGCACCGGGACACCGGACGCTGGACCGACGCCACAGTCTCCTACACCTGTGCCTTGGAGATCTATGAAAACCTCAACCTCCCGGCAGAGCAGGCCCTCGTCCACACCAGCCTCGGAAACCTGCACCGGGACACCGGACGCTGGAACCAAGCCGCCACCTCTTTTGCCAAAGCCCTGGTAATCTACGAAAACCTCAACCTCCCCGAACGGCAGGCGATGGTGCACAGCAACCTCGGGGGTCTGCACCAGGACGCCGGACGCTGGACCGACGCCGCCACATCCTTCAACCGTGCCCTGGACATCTACACAACACTGGGCCTGCCAGAACATCAAAGCGATGTCCACAACAACCTCGGGGGTCTGCACCAGAAGGCCGGACGCTGGACCGACGCCGCCACATCCTTCAACCGTGCCTTGGACATCTACACAACACTGGGCCTCCCCGAACGGCAGGCCCTCGTGCACAACAACCTCGGAGGCCTCCACCACGACGCCGGACGCTGGACCGACGCCGCAGGCTCCTACACCCGCGCCCTGGACCTCTACGAAACCCTCGAGCTGCCAGAACAACAGGCCATGGTGCACAACAACCTCGGGAGCCTGCACCACGACGCTGGACGCTGGGCCGACGCCGCAGGCTCCTACACCCGCGCCCTGGACCTCTACGAAACACTGGGCCTCCTCGAACAGCAAGGCGCTGTGCACACCAACCTCGGAAACCTGCATCGGGACGCCGGGCGCTGGACCGACGCCGCCACCGCCCTAGCCCGCGCCCTCGACATCTACCAAACCCTCAATCTCCCCGCAGACCAGGCCCGCGTGCACAACAACCTCGGGAACCTGCACCGGGACGCCGGACGCTGGACCGACGCCGCCACCTCCTACGCCCGAGCCCTCGACATCTACCAAACCCTCAATCTCCCCGCAGACCAGGCCCTCGTCCATGGCAACCTCGGGACCCTGCACCACGCCGCCGGACGCTGGACCGACGCCGCCACCTCCTACACCCGCGCCCTCGACATCTACCAAACCCTCAATCTCCCCGCAGACCAGGCCCTCGTCCATGGCAACCTCGGGGGGCTGCACCACGACGCCGGACGCTGGGCCGACGCCGCCACCTCCTACGCCCGAGCCCTCGACATCTACCAAACCCTCGGCCTCCCCGCAGACCAGGCCCGCGTGCACAACAACCTCGGGGGGCTGCACCGGGACGCCGGACGCTGGGCCGACGCCGCGGCCTCCTACACCCGCGCCCTGGAAATCTACGAAACCCTCGGCCTCCCTGAACGGCTGGCGATGGTGCACAACAACCTCGGGACCCTGCACCGGGACGCCGGACACTGGGACCAGGCTGCAGGCTCCTACGCCCGCGCCCTCGACATCTACCAAACCCTGGACCTCCCCGAACGGCTGGCGCTGGTCCACGGCAACCTCGGGAGACTGCACCAGGACGCTGGCCGCCAGGGCCAGGCCGCCGAGGCCTACGCCCGCGCCCTGGACCTCTACACAACCCTCGAACTCCCCGAAGCCCAGGCCCATGTCCACGGCAACCTCGGGGTTCTAAACCACGTCGCCGGCGACTGGGACCTCGCCGCCGCCTCCTACACCCGCGCCCTGGACCTCTACACAATCCTCGACCTCATTGAAGGACAGGCCAGATCGCTCCAATGCCTGGGACTGCTGGCCATCGCCCAAGGAAACACCCTCGAATCGACCCATCTCTTCACCCTGGCAACCACCCTCTACAAGAAGCAGGGCCTCCCCCAGAACGCAGCCTGGGCAGCTGCCTGCCACGCACAAGCACTCCACCAAAAAACCACCACCACCCCCGCCGACTGCCTCAAAATCGCCCTCCCCGCAGCCCTGTTCCTGGACTCCATCCGCTTCCAATTCCGAACCGCCCCAGAACGCACCGCCTGGTCCGCCCACTCCGCCGTCGCCACCCAATTCGCCCTTGAACTCGCGGCAGCAGCCCAGGACCCCGTCCTCATCAGCGACCTCATCGAAACCCACATCAACACCACCACCCACACCACCAACCCCAACGCCGACGCCGACGCCGACGCCCGCGAGCACACCACCAGCACCCTCGCGCTCGGCATCGAACTCACCGAAGCCACCACCACCGCCAACCCCTTCACCACCGGGAACAACGGCGGCGGGCCAGCAACCACCGCGGCAGGAACCACCACCCTCCTCACCACCGCCGCACTCCCCGGGCACCCGTCACCGCCCCTCCTCACACCCACCACCACAGGAAACCGTCTAGCCCTCACCGGATGGGCAGACAACTCCCCCTACCCGGAAACCCCACGCCCCACGACACCCATTAGAACCTGGTAACCCAGCCCAGAGATTCGGCGGACGCCCCGATACAAAAGGGAACCGAGCCGCCGAAGTCGGTACTTACCGGAGGGCCGGGACTTCCCCGCAACGTCCGAACCTAGAAGGGGTGGAATCCGGCGCCCAAGCCATGCGTTGCTGCTGAACGCACGGCTTAGGATTCCGGGGCGGCCCACAGGTAGGTGTTCAAATCAGGGCCAGGGTCACCCAGTCGTGACACCGGCTTCTCGCTGCTCATTCCGCTTCCGGGTCTCCCGAACCGGGCTCCTTGTCACGAAAATGCACTAATACCTCGATAAGAAAGTATTAGCGTGTTGACACTATTACTGCGACGAGAAAGTATTAGTGCATGATTGCGACGACCACCATGACCACGCGCGAGGCAGCGGAACGCCTCGGCATCACCCAGCAATCGGTGCGCCAGCTCATCAACAACGGCCAACTGACCGTCGAGGCGACGGCCGGCAGAGCCATGCTGGTGAGCCGGTCATCCGTGGAACGCCTAGCCGCAGCCGGAACCCGACGGGGCCGTCCCTGGACCGCCAAAGTCGCATGGGCCGCGCTGGCGCTACTGTCCGGCCGAAACCCGACCTGGATCTCCTCCTCGGAAAAGTCCCGCTTGAAAAGCAGGCTCAACGCCATGGACGCCGACACGGTGCGTATCCTGGCCCGCAACAAAGACAAGACGCTGCGCTTCAGGATCAGCCCCGACGGCATCACTATACTGATAGATCACCTGATCGTCAGCGGGGCGGCCGCAATGCAGGACCAGGACACGGCCGAAACTTTCGGCATGTCCGGCGGCGGAGGAATTGCCGAGGGCTATGTCATGGCAGGCGACGCCCGCGCCCTCGCGGACGCACTCGGAATGGTCGAGGACCCCGAGGGCAACGCCATCATCCACGAAGTCGATTTCCGCGATCCTTTCGAAGAAGGGAAAGCGCCGGTCGCCGCGATCGCCGTGGACCTGATGGACTCCCTCGCCACCAGGGAACGCAGCGCAGGCCGGCGCGTCATCGACGGGCTGTTACATGCCTGAGTCCGTCGAGGTGGCGAGCCCTGCCGACAATCGCGAAGTATGGGATGTCCCCGTCCCGCCGGGTGGCTGGGGTACTCCCTGGCCGCAATGCGTCGAGCTCGCAAGAGTATTGCCTTCCACCCAGTGGACGCTGGTCGGCGGCCTGATGGTGCAGCTGCACGCTGCCGCGGCCGGTCTGGCCGTCACCCGGCCGACAGCGGACATCGACATTGTTCTCCACATCGAAACAGGTGCGACGACGACGTCGTCGGTCTGTGCCGTCCTGAACGGGCTGGGCTACACCCTCCAGAAGTCCATTGATGATGATGCCCCGGCGCATCGGTTCGTACGCAGGAAACAGCAAATCGACGTGATGGTGGCAGACCACCTAGCACCGAGACTGGTCCCAAGGCTGGGAGGACGCAAACCCTTCCAGGTCACCGGCGGCACCCAGGCCCTGCAGCGGACACTCAATTGCCGAATGATCGTCGACGACACCGGGCCGGTATTCATCAGCATTCCGAACGCCCTCGGCGCACTGGTGCTCAAAGGGGCCGCCTACAGGGAAGATTCCCGGGACAAGGACAGGCACCTGGACGACGCCGCCGTCCTGTGCGCTACCATCAGAAATCCCCTGATCACAGCAGGCCAGATGAAAGGCAGCGACAAGTCGCGGATCCAAAGCCTGCATGTGAAACTCACTGATCCGGGACACCGGTCCTGGCAAATGCTTGAACCTGCGGACCGGACCACAGCGATGGATGCGCTGCGGATCCTGGCCACGAACCACAACATGCCGCCAGTCAACCGGCTCAAGCGAAAGTAAGCATCACGGCGGGACCCATATCGGACAGTCCCTCCCGAGCTGCCCGGCCTGACGTGCGCCCGACCCTGCCGGAGTCCGGGGTTATGCGTCAACAGCCAACGCAAAAGGCTTGGTCCTTTGTCAGGCCGCTTTCGGGCTTACCAAGTGCGGATGGGTGTGGTGGGTTTTGGAACCGAGGGGTAAACATTCTCGTTCGCCCATCCGGTGAGGGCTTGTCGGGCCGCGCCGGTGGTGGGGGTGAGGAGGGGCGGTGACGGGTGCCCGGGGAGTGCGGCGGTGGTGAGGAGTGTGGTGGTTCCTGCCGCGGCGGTGGCGGGGCCGCTGTTGTCGCCGGTGGTGAAGGGGTTGGGGTTTTCGGTGGTGGCGGCTTCGGTGAGTTCGATGCCGAGCGCGCGGGCGCTGATGGCGTGCTCGCGGGCGTCGGCGTCGGCGTTGGGGTTGGTGGTGTGGGTGGTGGTGTTGATGTGGGTTTCGATGAGGTCGCTGATGAGGACGGGGTCCTGGGCTGCGGCGGCGAGTTCGAGGGCGAGTTGGGTGGCTTCGGCGGCTTTGGCGGACCAGGCGGTGCGTTCGGCAGCTGTGCGGAATTGGAAGCGGATGGAGTCCAGGTAGAGGGCTGCGGGCAGGGCGAGTTTAAGACAATGGCTTGAGGATTCGTAGCCGCCATGATTCAGCGACTTTGCGTATCTCATGGCGGCCCACGCCGCCTCATGGGGGACACCATGAGCTAGATACAGTTTCTGAGCTGCCTCGAACTTTTCATGAGCAATACCTGTTTTGCGTTCCTTCAGGTAAAGCCCCGCGAGCCATTGATTGGCCGATGCGGCTCCCCTTTTTTCTCCCAGCGTAGTGAATTTTTCCAGGGCACCTTCAAACCCGCAGCGGGCTTCGTCGAGCCTTCCAAGACGTTGCTGGACTACAGCGAGGCTCATTTGCATCGTGGTGCGATTTTCAACCGATGGTTGCTTCAATGCCATCTCAAATTCTTTGTACGCTTCGTCGAACCGTCCGGCCTCGAAATGAAGACCGCCAATGTTGTGGTGGATTGCTGCACGACCATCTATATCGCGGAGGTCGTCGTAGAGGGTCAGGGCCACCTGGTATTCAGAGAGAGAAGCCCCTTTGTCTCCTGATTTTGCGTGGAAGGCGCCGAGTCTGGCGTGCATCCTTGCTTGGCCTCTTTGATCGTCCGACTGAACGTAGAAGTCCAGCGCGGCCATGAATGCAGACTGCGCCGCGCTCCAACGGCCAACGTCTTGGTGGACCGTGCCCACGCGCTCCCACCCCTGGGCTTCTCCTCGGAGGAAATGGAATTTCTTGCTGAGGTTGAGGGCGGCCTCGAATTCATTCTGAGCAGCAACCCATTTCGCCGTTGACTCGTAGAGGCCGCCGAGGACGAAGTGGGTGTTGATCCTGCCCATTACGCCCTCAACGCTGTCGAGGCAGGTATAGAGATCGATGGCAATGCTAAGTTCCGCGAGGGCTTGCGCCCATTTCGCGTCACGAGCGTGAAGACGGCCAAGCCGGAAGTATGCGCGAGCCTGGCCCTCTGCGCGGACCCGGTCCTTCTCCTCGCTGTAACCTAGCCCGAAAGATGATGAGAATAGCGCAAGTGAAATCTTGTACTGTTCTATGGCCTGGTCTATGTGAGATCGTTCTTCGAAATCGGCCCCACGGCCAAAGTGAAACTCAGCCACCGCTAGGCGCATTGGCGCCCAGGGGATCATCCAGATGGCGAGCATCATCAGTCGAATCGTCTTGTAGGGTGATATCCCGGCCAGCTTAAGAGGCGGGCGAGAGGTGAGCAGCCTCCTGTTGGCAGGCCGCAGTTGCCTTAGCATTTCCAGCTCCAACCAAGGATCCAGCACGGGTGTCGAGTCCCCATTCTGGGCCCTAAGTTCAGCTTTAACCCATCTTCGGAGCTGCCGTTCGGGAATCTCCAGCTCACGGGCCACGAGCTCGATGGACCGACTAGTGCCAATCACCAACTGCGCCGCCAAGCGACGGCTCTCCGGGGTAAATACTCCCCTGTCCACACCCATCCACATGTCCTTCCGCAGGACCCGAACTCCATGACAAGGAAAGCCTAACCGCGTGGACATGGACCAGGCCGGACAGAGTGGCTTGAAGGAACCACTCTCCCAGAGAAGGCGAAGATGACCGAACAAAGGGCGTCGTACACCGCACGATCGTCGGCCAGCTCAGGGAGGTCCGGAAAGCAACCGGTTGACCCTTGCCGACCTGCTCCCTTGGAGGTCACCAAGTGCGTATCGCTGGGATGGGTGAGCTGCGGTCGGGGAAGAGAGAGCTAGTGACGAAGCCCGAGAGGGCTACTCGGGGATAATTACGGTTTGGCATGATGAGATTCGGTCCGGGTTGGGCGGGGAGGGCCGAACCGGCGATGAGGCTTGTTAGCCCCGAAAGGGGTAATCCCGGGGCGTTGTCCCATTTGATGGACGGTGTCAGATCGGGTCCGGGGTCTGGATGGGCAGGTTTGTCCGCGTCCTCGTTTCTTAGCCGCTCCGGTTCCCAGTCAAGGATGTGGTTTCCCCGTGCTCGACCGTTGGTGTGGATGAAACTGTTAATGCTTACTTCAACGAGATCGGCGATAAGGGCCTGGTCTTCGTTTTCAGCGGCCATTTTCAGAACCCTGGACATCGTTCGCTGGATGGTGGTTTCCCACATGGATCGTTCTGCGACAGTGGCAAACTGGGACCGGCTCTGGTTCAGGTATCGAAATGCCGGGACGGCGAGTTCAAGTGCGACCCTGTAATGGTCTTTTATCCTTGTTTCTTCGCGTCCCATGCGAGTTATTTCGATTGCTGAGCTAATCGCAAACCGGGCTGCGTCCTCGTGTCTCTGAAACTGGATTAGGGCGGTCAGGGATTCGTTGATCAGAGCCAGGCCCTCGTTCGCACGGTCGAGCGCTATCAGGACGCTGGCGTGATTGGATCTGGAAATCGTCTGCAACAAAGAGCCCGGGTTTGCGTCCCCGCCGGATGCAGATACGAATCTTCTTAGAGCCTCGTCAAAGTTCTTATCGCGATACTCGACCAAGCCCATGTTGTTCGTCGTCATTTGACAAAGAGTGCGGAGTTCGGGATTGGACGCCGCTATTCCCTCGGCACGATTCAGGGTTTCCCGGGCCGCATCGGATCTACCGAGTTCAAGGTAAGTAAGGGCCAAAGCGTTCAAGGTTATGCCTTGCCGTCCGAAGTCGGCGCGCTCGATGGCGAGTTTGAGTCCCTGCCTGAGAGTGGATTCAGCGTCTAAGTAGTCGCCGGCATCGAATTGGACACGGGCAAGCCCAAGAGATGAGTCAAAAAGGCAATTTGCTGATACGTCCTCCGAAGCGAACTGTGTGACAGACTCCGCTGTGATCAATGCTTCATCATGCTGTCCAGCCTTCGAAAGAGCAAACGAAAGCAAGAAGGATGTTCCACGTAGGAGAGTGTCATTAGTTCCTTCAGAGGCTAATCTTTGCGCTTGGCTGCCAGCGGCAATCGCCTCTGGCCAGTCCTGGCGACTTATGCTGAAAGCTACAGAATGCATCAGGGAGAGCAGTCCCTCGTCCGGGTCGTTTTCCCGTTTCGCGAGATCGAACGCTTCCCGAAGGTCTTGCTCGCAGCGGTTTAGGTCTCCTACCGCAAAAAGGATCATAAAACGCACCTGCAGCGCCAAGCACAGCCCGGACGCGGAGTCGTCCGCTCGCGCAAGGTCCACAAGTTCATCAGCGTTCTCCAGTGCGTCGTCAATGTGGCCCGACGCAAGGTCCGTGAAAGCCAATCCTTGGTAGGAAACGGCTTTGAGCTCCGCAGAATCAAGCACAATACCTGCTGTACGTAAACACCGTGCAACCTGGCGCCGTGACGCCCTATCCTGAAGCGCTGAAGCTTTCAGACCCGATTCAAGGGCGTCCGCAGTAAGTTCAAGACCTTTGGCCCGGACTAAATCAACGACCTCTGCATGGCTTTCACCCAAGGAAGGATTGAGGAGCATAGGTTCGAAGTCTGCGACCCAGTCGACTGATACTGTGCCGGCCTCTTCCAGGCCGCGAAGAGCCTGAAGTGACTCTTCAACTTTCATGATTGCCCCGTGGAGAGCCACCCCGCTTAGATCCAGCAACTGCAAGGCTTCATGGAGTGTGTCCACGGGACGATTGTGAGCCTTCGAGAGCCAATATAGTTCCTTGTGCGCTCGCTTCTCGCCGGCGTAGTTACCGCTCCTGCGCCACAAATCCGCTGATCTCTGCAGCTGGGACCGGGCAACAGCGCCGCCCTTGGAATACTTGTTTGTCATCGCAAGTTCCAGATAACAGTCCGCCGCAGACCCAAGTTCTCCGGCTTTCTCAAACAATTCACCTGCCCTGTGCAAGCATTGACGAAGCGTTCTCCGCTGGTCGACGCGGAGGAAGATGTCGGCAAGCCTACGGTGGATCCGTGCTTGTTCGACGAGTAAGCTGTCCCGATCCACAATGCTAAGAACCTGCTCCCATCTACCGATTTCCTCCTTCGTGTCTTGACGGATTCGCAGCAACTCGTCCAATCCCCTGCAGGCCTCGCTAACCGCATCGGCGTCGTCGAGTTTGGCCCATATCTCCAACGCAGAGACCAGATAATCCAAGTTAGAAGGACTTTCTGATGAGTCAGCCAGAATCTCGAAGACCCTCCCTTGGCGCCTGTAGTCCTGCGCCTGACCGAACAACAAGCTCGCAGACTCCAGCGCGGCCGTGGACCGGGCACCTGGCCCGTAGAGGCGAGCCAGCCGACACTGTATTTCTGCCGCATCAAGCTGCCGGTCTTTGTCAACCAGGATGGACAGCGAGGACTCCAGCAAAAGGACGGCGGCCGAGCTATCGCCGCTTTGCTCCATCAGAGACGCTTGGCGAGACTGAATATCAGCGGTCTTAAGTCCATGGCCCAAGGCCCGGGTCCATTTCAACGCGGATCCCAGGTCTGCGAGGGCAGCCGACCGGTTTCCGTCGTTACAGTGAACCTCAGATGAGGCCATAGCCGAAGCGATTCGCCGATTTCCCATGTGTTGGACCAACGGCAAAGCAGTAATCCAGCTTTTCATCTACAACCCCGATTCCCTCATGACCTAAATCCTTCAAGTCGTCTTGAGGACCGCCTGCAGCAATACGGTCACCATCCTCCGCCCATGAAATCAGCAGCTCTGATAACGGAACCGCAATCGCATCCTAACTTTCCTTCACCATCCCTCGGTGAATGCCACAGGGAGCTACAACGAGAACGACGGCCGCAGCCTTAGCTCGGGACCGTCGCCAACATCGTTAGAGGTTCACGTGCCAGATCCAGCGGACAGCAGGATAGTCCTTGTGATTTCCCCAGAACCGTAGTAGCCGGTGTGGGCGTATGGGCGTCAGGAACCGGGAAAGAGGATCCAAGGAAGTTCCCACCCCTCCCGCACCGGGGCTTGGCTGAAAGGCAAATCCCCAAGGCCCTCGTTTACACCCGAGTCTCGAGGTGCCGGTCAACTTGTCATTGCAATTCGGGCAGCCTCCGAAGAGGTAACGCCTTGATCGAACAGGCTGGCAAAGTCGCAATCGGCATATTGTTCCCGGGCCAGTCCGGTGGTTTCCAAGCACTCACGATCCACCTGGGCCATCCACCAGGCGAACTCTATGCTGTTGCCCTTCGTGATGTCACGAGCTTCACTGACAAGCTGCTGGATCCGAGGCGTGGAAAGTCCGAGCGCCATTGAGGCCTCAGCTTGGCTGTACCCCTCCTCGTCAACAAGGCGCAGGGCAGCGAGTCTGCGGAAAGTTGCGCCGGCTACCGCCCAGGACAGGCTGGTCTTCATCATCATCTGAGATGCCACCCATCCTTCATAGATGGCATCGGGGAGCTGAACATCAAGATCCAGCTCAAAGTCGTCATCCTCAAGGTTGTAGGCGCCCATGACCAGCTCAATCGCTGCGTCCCGGATGTCAAGCTCGGTGACCGATTTCTTCCTTGGGAAAACGGTGACCTCTTTGTCGCCCAGGCTGACAATCCACGCTGGTCCACGCCTGGACACACTGACTTCATATCGTTCAACCGATCTAGCCGGCAGGATTTCTTCTTTCATGACTCAAAACTAGCCCCCCTTTTCCCAATAAACAAGGGGGGCTAGTTTACAATTCGAGACTCCAGGCATGCGCCTCTCGCCGACCTCGTGTCTATACAACCCGCGGCCGTCACCAGGTGGGGCCGCGGGTCTTTCTCCTGATCGCCTATTTCAGACCGCTGATGTGCAGGCAGCTCATTTCGCTGCCACAACGGCGGCTGCCTCTTTCAGTGGCAGACGGCCTCGGGGCCGGCAATGCCCTGGCGGGATTCACGTCGTCGCCACTCAGGCGTGCCTTGAACTATCCACAGCGTGCTCGCGAACGAACTCCTGGAAATCGGAGTCGGGATGGTACATGACGAATTTGCGCGCCTGAGCGACTTGGAGACGGTTCCACGCTTCGACTTCTTCGCTCATGAGAAGCCTGCGAAGAGCGGTATCACCTTGCCCGTCACGACAAATCTGAATCATGTAGCGCGGTGAAACTGGCATTGCCATCGACAGCAGCCCGAATAGCGCTAAATCCGGTGTATGTTGCCCGTCCATATCGTGAACTACGACGGGGTGGTCGCTCACGATGAAGCTGGTGGACTCAGGTGCTTCAAGTAGGTGGAAGCGGCCTAGCTGGGATGCCTGTAAGGCAACGCGGAATAGCCGGTCCAAGCTCAAGCGGAATAGAACACCCTCGTCGTATAGGTTCACAATCAGGTCGAGTCCCGAACGGACGGACTCGACTGTGTTACCAGCCGTTGGGATGCCCATGGCAGCGGCGACGTTCAGGATTCCCTCAATTGATTCCGGCTTTCTCGCCTCCTCCAGCGCCTCAAGGAAAGCATCCTTTGAGAGGTCCCGGGTACCTAGACGCCGCACCCAATGGAGAGCAACAGCGGCGCGCAGAACCCGCTCCGAATCCTTGTCAGGCAGTCCACTTTCGAGGCCGTGCATAGCCGCTGGAATCAAGTCCTCGACAACAGCCCAGAGCTTCTCCGCCCCGAGGGGATCGTACGTCACATAGTCATCGACTCTTCCCGCACCCTTGATGGCGTTCAAACTTGGCGAGTACCCATCTCTCGACACGTTATCCAGATCGACGCTGGCGAGCTTAACACCCTCCGCAGTGGTTCCAGTGAAGTTCTTCAAAACGCACCGAGAAACAACGTGCTGCCTTGAAGGCCCGCCCGCAGGGACACCACTTTCACGACTCTCGGCTATTTCCGACGAGATCTCTTCAATAACGGCCAGTAATGCCTTTGGATCCGGGGGTTGGTCCTCCGACAGTAGTGGCACCGGCGGTGCATTCAGTAGAGCTTCAAATTCCTCACGTGACCCCATGCCGGAAACCCTATACCTCGATGTCTGCACCCAAAGCACTTTCCCGGACCGCCCAGTCACCCGTGGGGATCCGGAACCAAAAACCAGACAGGAACCGTCAAATAGAATGTCTGTTCTAAGCTCTACTATCGAAGTAGAACAAAAATTCTATAGAAGGCGTGTCATGAGTCTTGCTTTGGACCCTCGCATGATAAATGCGGGGGCGCCTCCGGGGCACATCCTGGTGGCCCCGGGGGCCGTCCCCGCGGGCTACCCTTCTCCGAGCCAAGACTATTTTTTCTCCGAACTCGACCTGAACGAGCACCTGATCAAGGACAAGACCAGCACCTTCATCGTGAGGGTGTGCGGGGATTCCATGGAGCCGGGAGGCATCAGCGACGGCGACGAACTCATCGTGAACAGGGCATTGGAGCCCAAGGACGGGTCCGTGGTGGTGGCGATCCTCGACGGCGAAATGACCATCAAGCGGCTGCGGATCACCGTGGCCGGCGTGATCCTGCAGGCCGACAACCCCAAGTACCCGCCGATCCGCGTTCCCGAACTTTCGGATCTTCGGATCTGGGGCGTTGCGATCAGGTGCCTTCACTATGTCTAGGACCGCGGTGATGCGCCGCATGCAGGAAATCGCACACATCGACGTCAACTGCTTCTACGCCTCAGCCGAAAGGATCTTCGATCCTTCCCTGGAAAACCGCCCGCTGATCGTCCTTTCCAACAACGACGGCTGCGCGGTGACGCGCTCCGATGAGGCCAAGAAGCTCGGGATCGCGCTGGGAGAGCCCTGGTTCAAACTCGCCCCCAGGGCCAAGGAATGGGGACTCGTGGCGAGATCCAGCAACTACGAGCTTTACGGATCGATCAGCGCCCGTGTCATGGAGCTCCTGGCCCGGTACTCCGCCTGGCAAGAGATCTACAGCATCGATGAATGCTTCCTCGGGGTCAAGGGCTCCGGAGAGGATCTGCTCGCCCTGGGCCGGGCCATGAAAGACGCCTGCCGGACGCACGTCGGCGTGCCCGTCTGCGTGGGCATCGCCCCCACTAAGACCTTGGCCAAGCTCAGCAATAAATGGGCCAAACACAACCCTGTCTTCGAGGGCGTGTGCCGGTGGGAATCCGTGCCCGCGGCCGAACGCGAAGCACTCATGTCCCGACTGTCCGTGAGCGAGATCTGGGGCGTCGCCACCAGACTCACGAAACGCTTGGCGGGGATGGGGATCTACTCGATTCTTGACCTGTCCAAGACGAATCCCGTGGCCATCCGGGACAAGTTCTCGGTGGTAATGATGCGCACCGTCCTCGAGCTGCAGGGAACCCCCTGCATCCCCATGGAGGAAGAACGGATAGGCCGTGACCAGCTGATCTTCTCCCGGTCCTTCTCCAAACCGATCACGATGGCGGCAGACATGCGCCAAGTCATGAGCGTCTACGCGCAACAAGCCAGCGCCCGCCTGGCCAAACACGATCTGCAAGCCAAAGTGCTCACCGCCTTCGCCGGCACCTCCCACTACAGCCCCGGCGACACCTCATACCCCTCCGTATGCATCGCGCTGCCTATGCCCACCGCTGACCCGGTAATACTCACCAAAGCCGCCCACGCCCTCATTCCCAGAATCCACGATGGCGTGAAATACGTCCGGGCCGGAATCATGGTCACCGACCTAAGACCCAGTGGCAACCAAAAACCCCTGGAAATCTTCGAGAACGTTCACGAAGAACGCGGCATCGGCCCGCTATTGGAACAAGTGGCCGGCAGATACGGCAGAGGCTCCATCGGGCTCGGTCACGCCGGCATCAAGGGCGGCCCGGACTGGACCATGAAACGAGACATGCTCAGCCCGCGCTACACCACCCACTGGGACGAACTGCCCCTCGTGAAGGCCGCATAAGATGCTCTGGTGGAAGTTACATTGACAGTCGAAGACGGCGACGGCGCACAGAGCAAAGTCAGCGGCACCGCCGACACCTACGAAGATGCTTTTGCCATGGCCCGGACCCAGATTCCGCAGGGCAGCAGGGCGATCGTGATCCGGACAGACCACTACTAAACCAGGCTCATTCCTAAGCAAGCCGGGAGTTCGGAGCAATCCTCAGCATAGGCCTGGAAATTCTTTGGTTCCGCAGCCTCCTTTAATTCCGCGCGGACGTATCTGCGCGTACGAGGCCCGGGGCACGGAATCCGGAGACGCGCCCGGGTCCGGCGGCGCGCCGGGACTTTTCTGTGGACGCCCGGGCGCCGGTTGTACACAGTCAGCGGCAAGGTGGCCGAAGCGGTTGTGGTTATCAGGTGTACAACGCAGCTGGGCTGCGAACACGGGCCGGCTGGCCGTCCCTCCTGGCTTCTAGGATGGTTTCCCCACACTGATCGAGGGGAAGGGGAAGCATGGATGATCAACGTCGGCCGCGAGCCAGTGTCTGGCAGATTGCCGGGGTCTGGATCGCGGCTGCGGCGCTGGTACTGACGGCGGCGCGGATGGGTCTGGATCTATGGCAACTGTCCGGACATTGACCTGAAGCCATCGAACGGGGAGCCCGGCCTAGAACAGCGAGTGGGTCGGCTTCTCGTTCAGACCACAGCGGCAACCAACCTCTCGTGACTGTGAAATGTCATTCGCAGCTGATAGGGATCACTTATGGAAGAAAAGCGGCCCAACCTCGATCTGGAGCATTTCACCCCGCCCGCCCAGGAACTCGCCAAAGTGGTGATGAACAGCCCGTACCTGACCCTGGAGCTGTTCTTCGGGCTGGAGGGATTCATTGCCAGGGATCCCGAGGGCGTCCGCATTCTCACCACCGACGTCGGCGTGCGGACCAACAAAGAAACCGGGCAGCGCACCGGAGCACTGGAACGGCTGCGCTCAAAACGCACACATAGGGAATTGCCCCGGCCGTTGTCGGTGTTGGCAGCCAAGCATCTGGTTCGGGCCTATGACCGGGAACGGGCAGGACTGAACCTGGAGCCGTACTTCTTCGCCGAACGCCCTCGCCCGGAATAACAGGCACCCTGCAATTTGTCAGCGTGCCTTGTTATCGTTGGAGCGTCCCGTCTGGTCCCCCATCAGGCGGGACCTTCCTTTCAATTGGAGCCGTAAAGCTGCCAAAGGATCGGTGCAACGAAGTCCCTCCAGGAGGATCTGCATGTGCCGTCGCTACTCAAACGTCAATTTGAACCAGCTGGGCATCGAGTTCGGCGCGCAGCTGCGCGCCGGGGTCCGGGAGCCGGCGCCGAATCTGGACGTGCGCCCCACAACGCAGGTGCCTTTCCTGCAGGGCCGGCTCGGTGAGGATGGCACGGTGCGTCGGGAGTTGTCTGTTGGCCGCTGGGGCCTCATTCCCACCTTCGCGAAGGCTTTTGAATCCAAGTTCGCCACCTTCAACGCCCGCGGCGAGGATGTCACCGACAAACCGACATTCCGCGCCTCTGTTCCGCGGTGGCGTGCGGCTGTGCCGGCGGCCAGCTATGCGGAGTGGAAGAAGTCCGGGCCAAAAAAGTCCGACCCAAAGCAGCGCTACGAGATCGTTCCGGACGACGGCAGCACCATCGCGTTTGCCGGGCTGTATGCGCCCCGGCGCAACCCTGCCGTGGACGATGAGTCGCGCCCGGATGCTTGGTTTTTGTCCTGCACTATTCTGACCATGCCTGCTCCTCCGATGGATTCCGGGCAGGCCGCCCTGGCGCAGTTGGGAGCGCTGCATGACCGGCTGCCGATCCCTCTTGCCGCCGGCACGATCGACGCCTGGCTGGATCCGCGGGACAAAGACGGCCTTGGCCTGCTGGACCTGGTGCGCGGCGAGGCTTACGACGTCGCCGCAGACTGGGACCTCCGGCCCGTCGAGCTCGTCAAAGACGACGACGGCCGGCAACGCCTGGAAACAGTGGCCAATCCCGTCGTCTGAACTAGGAGCGAAGCAGCTGCACCAGGCAATCCTCGTAGGAAGCCATCACTTCATCGAAAAGACGGCGGCTTCTTCCAAGGCATCCGGGAGTTCCTCGTCGACCGAACACAGCAGGGGCTCGCAGCGCAGTCCGTCCCATTCAAGGGTGGCGACACCCCATGGATGCGCCGGGGCAGAGACCCTGATGCCGGCTGACTCCAAGGTGTCCGCGAGTAGGTTGCGTGTCACGGCCCGCCATCCCATCAGGAAAGGCTCCCGGAGCTTCTCGATCAGCTCGTCGTCTTTGCCGCCATAGGCCCGGAACAGCTCAAACGAGAGCGTGTCCCACTTCCGGCGAAACTGACGCTGATCCACAGGCCCGTCGCCTGGTCTTCAGTCAGCGGAAGCAGCCAATCTTCCAACTTTGCTTATGGCACGGAGTATGGCTTGGCTTATGGCACTATCTATCCGGTGTGATCCCGCTCGAAATCCAAAGACGGACCAGGGTCGAACAACCAGAAGGGGTATTCGTCGCCTTCACTGGCCAACGTTGCCGGCTTCGGAGTCAGCTTGGCCAGCCAACACCGCCAATCCGCCCGTTGGGCCTTGTGCAGCCGGTGTTGCTCTGCAGCTGCCTGATCCGCTCCAACCAGGACGGCCACCCTCACCAGAGACTGAGTTCCTTGTCTCCACCCTTTCCCAGGAGTGTGCGAGGCAAGTCCCCAGTTCGCGAGAGTCTCCAGTGCCTCGTGCGCGGATGTCCTGCTGATCCGGGCACGCAGGCTGACCTGCAGGACGCCGAGGCTCTCCCCCCGTAGTTCCTCGAGGACTTCGTATACAAGGGCCGCAGGGATGCCCAGTTCCCTGAAGGCCGGCCGTACTGCGAAGACGCGACGTGGCCGGAGCATGGTACTTCTGTGATCTTGTGATTCCGTGAGGGTCCAAGTGTCAGCCTCGGTACCGCGTCCGCGTTTTGTCCGGACGATCAGGGGATCCGGCATCGCCGCGAGGGTGATCAAATGATTGGCCACGGTGGAAGGGTGCATACCCGTGGACAGGGCAAGAGAACGTACACCGAAGCTGATCTCTGGGGAATCTTTCTTGGTGGCAGCTTCCTCAATCGCCCGCAGGACCATTCTTAGTACTTGAGACTCACGGGTAGTGGGGAGTTGCTCTTCCAGAGCGACCCTTCGCTGATACCAGGATTCCAGCCAGGAGGGCGCCCCCCGCTGTGACTTAATAAGGCTTGTGTCGGAATTACGAACACTTCTTGACCCCGTCGAATCCGGGGTCTTCTGAATGAGCTCACAGGCCTTGGCCCACTCTCTTGTGAGGGTCTTCTTCCTGGATCCTGGGGAGTACTTGGCATACAGGCCTGCAAGGCCCGCCCATGCTCCCGTGAGCATTCGCTCTTGGATTTGGGTCATACTGAACCCCGATCGGGCAGCGGCAACGATGACGGCCATACGGGCCTCAGATGCAGTGGGGTACCTCGAGGAATCCCACAGCCCTTCCCTGGCGATCAGGAGCATTCGAGCTCCCAACCCGCCCTTCACATCAGCGACGGCCGTCGCGTCTGGATCCACAGCAGTTACAGCTGACTCAGCCGCCTCAATCACAGCCCGGGTCTCTTCAGTAGAAGTCCACAACGCATCCCACACCCGGGGGGCGTTTCGAAGAGTGACCGCTTCGATGGCCTCGCCGAGAACCTGGGTTAAGGATTGGACGCCGCCGCTCTTGTGACGGCTACCAGGGACACGGCAACAACCGGAAGCGACGCTGCGGTGAGGGCTAGGGTCCAGGGAACGGCAGTGCGTGGCAATGGCCTCGACCAAGGCCCGGGCTTCAGTGAATGGAACAGGCTGAGTAAGAGGTACGTAAATGTGGCGGCCTCCCGAGGGTGAGACGTCCTCTACCCACACAGCGCTGTGCTTGTTGAGCCACTGGACAAGCCAGAGGTGGTCCTCCAAAACCTGGTCGCCTCCCCCGCGGGAAACGTCAAGGTCAAAGAAGATCGTTCGGGCCGTGCCGTCATACCCATAGACCATCACCGCGGCCGGTTTGACCGGACGGGATGCCGTCAACGAGGCTTCGACGCGGGAAGGGTAAGACTTGCCTCTATCCCTCGACACTCGGACCCTCGGGCGCCCCGCCAAGCCCTCGGCCAGGGCAGCCCAAACAGTGTCATCACGGGCGCCAGAAACCGTCGTATCGTCGACACGGTACGTCCCCACTGGCGGGGGGCAAGATGATTTGCCTATAATCAACGCAGGTCATCCTTCAATGGCATGACAAAAGGCACCTTTCGCGAGGGTCTGAAAAGCTGAATATTTGGCTGGGACCGACTGGTAATCGGTTCAGGCACCAGGAAACAAGTGCTGGTAACACTTCGGATCCTGAAGATTTCTCGAGGGACGCGCGCAAACGCGTCCCTCAGTTTTTAAGTGCCGGTGATGGGCAACGCCTCCTGGTGGCGGATGTCGGAGCCAGCATTGCGGTGCGTCCACGAAACAGGCACACCGTCGGGGGAAAGTTTGATCCTGCGGATATAGAAATCAACGACCTGGGCCATGCTCGTTCCTGCGCCGTTGAGCTTCTTCAGCCGGACGACTTTAGCCTTGGCACCCTCAGAGATGTTATTTGCCAGAGGAATCGGCTTCCCTCTGGTCTCACGGAACGACCGGGGGGATCCAAGCTCACCGACGCTGACCACATCAGGCAGATCGGCTAGGATTCTTTCCTCAACCATCGCTTGAGACATGCCCGTGGCATCAGAGATGATGTCCACTTTCCTTTTGACGGCTGGATCGAGCTCAACCAGGAACGGCACCAGGGTGCCGTTAGACCCACGCGCTCTCCGTTGCTTTTTTCCATCCATGGAGACAGCCTAGTATTCAAGCTCTCAGTTTTTAGTACTAAAGGTGTGGCGTGTCGCTAGCTCGCAGTTTCGCTGTTGCCGGCGCTGGGATCGTATCTCCGGTGGCGAAGTCAGAGTGAGTCTGTAGTGTCGCGCGTGATGCGAGGGAATAGGTATGGGGTGCGGAAGGCCTTTCGGCAGTTCCTGGCCCATGTAATCGGGTCTTCTTGGAAGAGGATCGTGCCGCCTGGGTGCACCCGGTCGAGAATGGGCGTGTCCAGAATGGCCTCGGTGAGTTGGCCGGCGAAGGTGTGGCGGCCGTCGTCATGGACGACGAGGACTGCCGCGGTTTCGGTTCCGTGCCTGTCCGCCGTCGGTTTCATGAATTGAACCTCGATCATTTCTGCACCTCCTTCGACTGGATAAAAATATGTTCATTCAATATTAACATATTAGACCTTGTAATCCAGGAGCCGTCCGGAGGCCAGCATCCGTGAGGCCCGTGACCTGAAGGCCTCGGACCGGGCCGACTCAAGAACACGCGAGAGTCCCAACAGATCCTTGGAGCGGAGAACGTTGCGCAGCGCCTTTGTCTCATAAGGCTTCAACACCATTCCTCCTCGCTGGATACGGAAGTACATCAGCATCGAAGCGTTGAGGTCATCGCCGGGCCTTGCGAAGGTGAATCCGTGGTCGATGAGGTGCAGTCTGCCTGAAGGGTTGTCGATGAGGAGATTACCGAGATGCCGGTCCTGCTGGCCGATCAGGCAGTCGAAGAAGGCCGCGTCGTCAGCTTCTTCGCGCAGATTCTTTACTGTCGGGTCTCCTAGCTCACCAGGCACACCCTGTGAGAGGGATCCCATTCGACCCTCTACAACGCGGATCACGCAGGGCGGCACAAGTTTCTCGTACCTTTGGCCGAGGCTGTTGGCCAGGTGCCATGCGGTGGCCTCGTGTACGGGTTGAAGGGCCGATGTGTGTCCGTAGTCTTCGGCACAGCTGTCATCCAACCCCGAGAAAGGTTTGTGGAACGCGATGTCTCCGTTCGCGAAGCAGGTTATCCGGGTTTCATTCACCGGCCCATCGATCCCTGAGTAGTCGGATCCGTCGCTGTGACCATCCAACCGCATTGTTCCTGTGAGTTCCCCTTCCAGAAGCGAGGATTCAGCTGCATGGCCGCCCTGTAACCCCTGCAGCGCCTCTATGCTCCGCGTTAGATCCTGACCGGCCCAGAACCGGTCTGTGAGAGCCAACTGCTCAAGGACAGGACCGCCTTCGTGCGGATTGATTTCGGGTGGGTTCAGCAACTCTGCGGGGGCGCCTTGCTGGCGTGCCCATTCCTGGGCCCTTTCAGGAGCGAGTCCTTTGAGCCACCCGACGAACTCCTGGTGGGCGGGCTGGCCAGCTGCCCAGGCAAGGATCTGCTTTTTGACTGCCCGGTTGTCTCGACGTCGTGCGTTGTGGGCGTTCCGTGCTTTCGAACCGTTGCACCCTGGACACCGGCGTGCACCGGTCCCCTTAGCTCGACACATGCCTTTCGCTCCCTTTCTGCCCAGGACCCCTGATCCGAAGGGCCTCTCAGGGTGTAGGTAAGACGAAGTGAGAATTTGCGATCGCGACGTTCCGGGCACACGGAAGGGCACCGGTGGCCACCAACTGCAGCCGCCGATGCCCTCGGTATGTCCCCCGGTTTACTCTGGGCGATCTCCTCTCCGGCGAACGATGAAGACGACACCTGCCATGATGCCGACGACGGCAGCGACAGCGATGACGATCCGTGGCAGGTCAAGGCCTGCGCCTGTGCCAGGGATTTCAATCATCGCCTGGGCAGCCGGTACCAGGACATGGCTGGAAAGCAGCCACGCCTTGACCGGTTCAAACATCGCCCCGAACGGGATGATTCCCATAGCAAGCGCGAGGAAGCCCAGACCAATAAGGGTCATCTGGTCCGGGGTCAGTTCGTCGCTGCTTCCGTTGTTGCTCATGTTTGTGCTCCTTAGTCGATCGGGGACGGACGTCGTGCGGTCAGGGCGGAATCGGAGCTCAGCATGATTGTTTCGGGTTCGCCGGATTCAAAGTCTCGGTAGTCGATGGTCATGACGGAGTCGTCTCTGTAGTCGGGCTCAACCGATTCGACGACACCCCACTGGCCGAGAGTCTCGTCAATGAGGAACAGATCCCCCGGGTTCAGGTCTTCGGGGCCGGTGTATGCCTCAGGGCCATATCCGTTGAAGGGATCCTCGGCATCGGATTCCTCTTCGGTTTCTGGTTCGGTTTCGTCGACCGCCAGGGCGAGAGGCTGAACCGTTGCCCTGGCACTTGGGCCCTTGCGGTTGTGGTCAGCGGACGGGATGTGCGCGTGGAGCTTCTCATACTCTGCGTCGTACTCAATGATTTCGGCCGCTGCGTAGTCGTCAAAGGTCAACGGTACGGTTTCGCCGTCGAGGTCTTCCTTGGGTTCGAGAACTTCAACCATCTTCCGGGAGTAGAAGGTGGTGTGCGGTCGTACGGAATCGACGAAGTCTTGGTCGAAGCCTGGTGAATTGGGGTCAGGGTTGGGAGAGAAGAATGTTTGTGCTTCCACCGGCCGCGATTTGTTGTCCAGACAGATGGCACGTCCCCTGGCGGTGCGCGGGATGGAAACGCCGATGGCTGCCGAGTCCCACATCATCATGGCGCCTTGTGGCGAGAGCCGGCCCATCGATACGCGGGCGCCGAAGTTGTCGCGCATTTCACCTCCGACGAATTCAACGTCCGGTCGTTGGAGGCCCACGATCATGTGGATCTTTGCGGATCGGCCAAGCCGGGCGATGTCCGCGATGAGCTCCAAGATCGGGGGCTTAACCGGGGCACCCTTTGGCTTGACCTTCTTCCACCACCGTTCAGTTCTCTTCAGGAACGTGGTCAGTTCGTCGATGACCAGAAGGAGAGGCTCGAAATCGGCAAGGCTGGCCTGCCCGACTTCAACCAGGCTGTACCGCTCTTCCATGAGCTCGTGAGCAGCAAGGATGGCCCGAACCTGATGCTCGACACGGGCTGCGACAAGCTCGACGTTCGGCCATCCGCGGAAGCCAATGAACTCAATGCGCTTGCCGTCAACGATCCATGTTCGCCATCCCGCCTGCGTTAGCCGCTGCGTAACCCCGTGAAGGAGGACGGTCTTACCCGACCCGGTACCACCGACGACCATAAGGTGGGCCTGGACTGCTACCCACCATTCGAGGAGCTCATCCTCCTCTGCCACGGCAAGAGGGACCTTGAAATCGGTGTACACCTTGTGGTCAAGGGCGAGCGGCGAGTGTTCCTCGGGCGGCCGGATCATGGTCGGCAGGGGGATACGGCGGTTGAATTCAACGCGTGAGTGTTGAAGATCCCACACTGCCTTGAGCCGTCCGGGCAGCGTTGCGGCGATGACTCGTTCGACCCCTGAACGTCGGGAGCCAATGGAAAGCTTTGCGCTGGGTATTCCGGTGACCTCGATGGACTTGATGCCTTCGTCGTCTTCAGTTGTGTCTATGCGGGTGTCTTTGCCGAAGAGTTCCTGGATGACGCTTTCGGCCCTGAGAGCGTCGGCTGTTTTGGAGGATTCCTTCTCCATTTCCGCGATGTCCAGGCGTAGCTTGAGGTGCTTGCGGTGGCGGTTGTGTGCCTCGACCTTGTAGGTTCCGTCGAAGTTCCTGTCGACAATGTCGACCAGCTTCGCGCGCCAAACCCCGTCGTGATCGTTGATGGTCCGTCCGTAGCGGATAGAGACCTTTTCCGGGTATCCGGTGAACCCTCCTTTCCATCTTGATGCTCTGACCAGGCTGCGAGACACAACCCTGACTCCAAGGTTTGGAGCGAGCGCTTCAACCGCGTTGTCGACGACGTACTGTCTGCGGGTGCACTTCATGGCCGCGACCGTTGAGGCTGCTGTCGCGAGCCCGGCAATAGCAGATGTGAGGATCGCGACGACGGTGTTTTCCTGGATCCAGAGAAGGCATGACCCAATTACGCCCAGGAGAACGCACAGGAGAATTACCGGTGTCCATGGATTGCGTGGTGCCGGCAGGTGGGCCCCGGGCGGTTCGCTCGTTTGCGGGCGCATAAATGTAGATGTCATTTGTTCCTCCCGAAGAAGGACACGGTTTTGCCTGGTCCAGCTTCGGTTCCGACAACCAACCGGTGGGGAACGGCATCAGGCCAGGTGGTGGCATCGAATTCACTCGCAAGTGCATCTACAGAACGTGTGGGCGGGATCTGTCGACGGGAGCTTTTTGCTGCGGATCGAATGGTCAAGCAGTCGCATTCCAGAAGACAGCGCGCAGCTCTTATCGGGATCCTGCTATTCCGCCTTAGCCACTGAAACGGGAGGCTCAGTTGTTCTGGGTAGAAGCTTTGCTGCCGTTGGTACTTGTACGGTGATTCAGTGTTGCCACTGGCCATGATGGCCTTCTCCTGTCGTGGTTGGTGAGTCTAGATGAGGGCGAGTGATCCACCACGTCTGGGCGTGTATCGGCTCCCGACTAGCTCCCCGAGCCATGCCTGAACGTGCTCGGGCTCGTCTGGATCGACTGTGATGGATGGCGTTGTTTGTCCCGTTTTGGGCGGGCGGAGCCTGGCAATGGTGTGACCGGTGAGGAAAAGGGTCGATCCGGGACCAGGGGTCAGTTCGTGGATACGCAGGGCACCGGTGATGAATGTTCCTGTGCCGACCGCGAGGATCTTTCCGGTACTGACTTCGTCATAAGGGAATCCGCGGTTGGGCCACGGCCCGAAATATTGCGATGCCCATCTTGCGTCGTCCAGTTGTTGAGAGTCCGGCAACGCCCGGGCAGGGGTTTGGGCCAGGGGCAGTTTGCCTTTGCAGGTGACCTTGGTGGCATTCAGCATCCACTGGATCTGGGCGAAGACGGTATGCCCCCTGGCAAAATAGCCTGCGCTCTCCAGCCGATCCACAAGACTGGGCCCAACGTCCAGAGCACGGGTTAGCTCACTCCGGGTGAGAGCCCACTCGTTGCCGGCTCCCGGCGCCTGGTGCTTGATGCTGGGCGTATTTCGCCGATGCTCCAGTTGGTCGACCAGTCCCATGATGCCTTCCCCTTGTACTCGCGGTTGCACGTGTACATGGGGTAGGTACGGACAGGAACAGGATTACAAAATAGGGGTTTGAACTACGGACGCAGACTTTCCACACATGACCAGCCCATGCTGCGCCCTGCTTCGGTGGTCACGGCTGCTTCCTTCGATTGCTGTCTGAGACGTAAGTGGCATGTTGCCCTGTAACGCGATGCACGTATCCCATGGCCCTGCATGACGGGTCGGGGCAGACGGTGACGGAGCAATGGGGCTGGGTTCCGTCGTATCCTTCTGGCTGGTTGGTTACGATCCCGGCTCGCTGGCCGTGCGGGCATGGTTCCTCATCCTCAAAGGCCAGCTGCTCACGTGTCTTGAATTTCGCGGTGCTGCTCGTGTTCATGTCCCGGTTTCCTTTCGTGCTGCAACAGCCATCTGAGGGGCGAGAGACTGATGAGGGTGTGCAAGGAAGGTAGGTGCTGGGCGAATCTGGATTGCAACCTGACGCCCGTGCGGAAAGCACGTGACAAGGTCTCCGTCCAGGATCTGTAGCCGGCCCTCAGAAGACGTTCTGCACCCAACCAGCAGGCTCCACGTGGGCCAGGTCGAAAAGCTCCTGCGCAAGGGACATACCGTCGCCGCGTGGGTAGCCGTTGGCGACCGCAGACGGCGAAAGGTGTTTCACGAGGCTTTCAGGACGTACCAGCCGGCCTTGGACGATGGCGTCGCGGACGACGTCGGCGACGAGGGATCTGTCCATCCAGGACTCCATTAGGTCAGCGATTGTGCGTTCGATGGTGAGAGTCGGGAGGGCCTCGACAAAGGTCACTTCCTCGGGAGAAAGTGACCTGATTTTGATTCTGACCCCGGGCAGCCGGGTCGCTTTGCGTGAAGGGGCGATGAGGTCGTGTCCTTCGGGAAAAAAGTCTCCGATGCCGTGCAGGATGGTCGCGTCGATGCCCGCGACAACGAGGCCTGGCGCGACTGCCGGTGTCTTCTGGGTTTTGTCCCCGCCTAGGGCAAGCCAAGTGGCGATTATGGGTTCGTGCTCGAGCTCTGGTGCTCCGGCCATCCGGTAGACACCCTGCATCACCCTGCTGAGAGCCCCGGCCGCTGCGAGGCGGGAGAGTTGCATACGTGAGATGCCTGCGTCATCGGCTTGGGCGGTCGTGACCAGGCCCCAGCGTTGCTCTGCGATTCGGCCTAGAGCGGCCATCGTTTCCGCACTCACTACAACGATTGTATCGACCGTAGATACAAATGTTGTTCTTCGTCAATCAGATCTCCCGCGCCTGTGTGTGGCCACTGCTTCAAAGAATGCCTTGTCGTTGTTTCGATATCCGGGCGATTCCATTTGGTCCCAAGTTTTACCCTCGACTGTATGACGGAGTCGTGCGGGCGAGGGTAAAACTCGAGACCCTGAATCAAGAGAAGTGATCCAGACTGTTGATCCCCACGTTTGCCTTCCAATGGGACGCCCCCGCTTTGCTTCCATCAGCTCTTCCCGTCTGATGTCAGGTCTGATTTCCTTCCAGCGATGTGGCATGGCTCCAAGCTCTGTTTCCAACCTTGCTTCCGGCATGGTCTACGGCTTGCCTTCCTGCTTACTTGTGGTTTGACGTATGGCACTAAAAAGGCGGGGCTTCAAGAGCCCCGCCTCGTCGTGCTTGTACAGATCCCCTTACGCCGTCGGTTCTCCCGAGAGGTTCGACATGGATGCGACCTTCCACTGGTCCCCGACCTTGATCAACTCGACGCTTCGCACATATGGGATGTCTGTGGCCGCGATCATCGGATCCTGGCTCTGGGTGGTGACGGTGTAGTCGACGATCATCGTGGCTTTTCCGGCGGCGTACTGGTCGGTCCGTTCAGGCTTCGTTCGCAGCACCCTCGCTTCGGTCAATGAGCGGCCCTCAACGAAACGGGTCCACTGTAATCCTCCGTCGCCGGAGAACCTCGCTTTCAGATCCCGGGCCATCTCCGGTGTGCAGTTGGTGACAGCTCCAGCCAGCCACGATGATGCGCCGGCATCCTCGAATGAACGCCGGTGGTAGGAAGCGACGAATGCCGTGGCCGCGGCGTCCAGCTCCGACACATGGGCCGGGCTCAGGCCACCGTCAGCTGCCGTGGATGGGTCTGGATCAGTGGCCGTTGTTCCTTGTGTTTCCGGTGATTCCGGCCGTCTTCCCGATGGTGAGGGGGAGGGTGTTGCCGATGGTTGTTCCAGACGGATGGAAGGCCGGTCGTGGCCGGGTTGGCTGGTCTGGATCAACCAGATACCCAACGCGGCGAGGGCCGCCGCGGCAGCGACAATGCAACCGGTGATGAGGCTGTGTTTGTTCATGGGTGGCCTTACTTGAGGAGCTTGAAGTACTCGGTGTCTTGTTCCCAGGTGGTGGTGTGCAGGAGGGTGCCGTCTCTTGGATTGAGCGCACTGTACATCTGTCCGTTGCCTGCGTAGATCCCGACGTGCTCCCAATGCTCGGGACCGCCCTTGCGCTGCACGACGAGATCGCCGGGCTGGGGGTTGGTGGTTTTGGTGCCGACGGTCCATTGGTTGACCCTGGGGAGTTTGATGCCGGCTTGGTCGTAGATCCATTGGACGTAACCGGAACAGTCCCAGGCCTTGAAAGTGGTTCCACCCCAGACGTAGCTTCCGCCGAGCCCTTGCTTGGCGGCTGCGATGATTTTGGTGCGGGTGTTGGTGTTGTCGGCGGCAGTGATGGGCTGGTCAGCCCCGGGGGTGCATTGGGTGGGGGTGGCGCCGCCGGCGGACTCCAGAAGCTGCTGTGCGGTGTTTTGCCATTTTCCGTAGGCGTCCGGGAAGGCGGAGACCTGGACCGTCTGGGCCGCTTCGGAGAGGCTCAGTTGTTCCCACCCGGGGATGTCCAGGAGGCCCCGGGGAGATCCGTTGTTGGGACCTTCCTTGCCGCCGTAGAACGCCTTTGCCGCATAGACGGGGTCCATGAGTTCTTTGACGGTCCCCCATCTTGCCTCTGGGCGTTGCTGGAAGGCGTTGATGGAGTCGTGGTCACTGCCGACTCTCATATGGGGGTAGTTCAGGGAGTCAGGGACGTTTGAGTTTGCATAGGTGTTGATGCCTGATTCCTGAAGGGCGACCATGAGCGCGATGAGGAGCCCGTTGTTCGGCACTCCGGCTTTCTTCCCTTCGGTGACGATGATGGACACCAGATTCATTTGATCTGAGCTGAACGTGATGGGCGCACCGCTGGGACCTTTGGCCGTGAGGGCGCCTACAGCCAGCGTCGCGGGCATCGTTTCGCCTGCAGTGGTGTTGCCTGAGGACCCGCCGACACCGACGGTGATGCCCCGGGCTTTCATGTAGGCGAGTGGGTCGACGGGTTTGCCGTTGACGTGGATTTCGAAATGAAGGTGGGGGGCTGTTGCGGCCCCTGTTTGTCCGACGCCGGCCAGCTCATCACCGGCTTTGACGGTCTGCCCGACTTTGACTTTGGAGGTGCCGTCGGCGGCATGCCAGTACCAGAATTCGGTGTTGTTTCCGGCATCGATGATGATGCCGTTGCCGCCGGCGCTTCCGCCGTAGTCGACCTTTCGGACGGTCCCGCCGCTGGCGGCGTAGAAGGGCGTCCGCTCGGGAACCCCGGCGATGTCCTGTCCGGCGTGGAAGGTGAGTTCGGATTCGCTCGTGAATCCGTCCGGGATGACCCCTGCACCGAAGGGGTTGGGGCGGGGGCCGAAACCTGAGGTCAGTTGCCCGACCAGAGGATTCGCGTACCCTCCGGACACGTCCGGGGATACACATTGTCCGCTACCGGTTCCGGATCCGCCTCGGGCGAGGATGGCGCCGGATCCGGACATGAAGAACGCTCCCCCGCTGAGGAAGGCAAGGCCAATGAATAGTGCGGCCGCAGCGGCTACCGCGGTCACGGCGACGGCTGCCCCTTTCACCTGCTGGGTACTGCTGTTGCCGAGCGCATCTGGGCGAGCTTTGCCGAGAGCTCGGCCGAGCGGATGCTGCGGGGTGCTGCAGGTGTCGGCGAGGCGTCGATGATGGTGCCTTCGAGAGGTCTGGTGACTGTTCCGTTGCCGCGTGAGTCCACAGCAATGCGTCGGGAACCTTTAGCCGGTTGGCCCGATGGAGCTTCGAGGGCTGCTTTGGTGCGGGCCGCTGCGGAGCCGATCTTGGCGGCTGTTCCGATGGCCTTGGCAGCCGGGTGGGGGATGAACTGGGACGCGGTGCTGATGAGATCGAGGCCTGCCGCCGTTTTCGCTGCAAAGGAACCGTTGCCGCCGGACCCGCTACCGTCTCCGCCGCCGGGCCCCGGGGGCAGAGCCGGGGGGCCTCCGGCCGGACCTGGGCCGGGACCGGCCGTCAGGGCCGGAATGACGCGGGATCCGAGCGCCGGCCTGCCGGGGACTTTCTCACCCAGGTCCGTGAACGTGCCCTGGCCCCCAGGACCCCACGGCATCCCGGACTGCGGTTGCGGCTGCGAGCCCTTGTTGAGTTTCTTGGCCAGGCGCGCGTCGCGCCAGGCATCACGGACCCATGGCTCGGCACGGTCGATGATCTTCTTGATCGGTTGGCTCCGGGGCTTTTCATCAGCGCTTCCGATGCCCAGCTTCCCGAGGCGCTGTGCCAGGCTCTCACCTGCCTTCTTGGCCCGGCGATGCATCCGCCACAAAGCGATGAGGAAAATCAGGACGGCGATATTGACGAAGGACATCTGCAGCACGATCCCGAACCGGCTCATGACGGCACTGATGTACACCAGTACTTTCAGGTAGCCGGCCAGAAGTACCAGAGCGGCGATGATCATGACAGAGCCGGTATACATTCCGATGATCGAACGCCAGAGCCCTGTTCTTGAGGTTGCGGGAAGGATCGCCCAGAGGGATCCGAACATGGCTTTGAGGCCGTTCCAGAGCGAGGAGAACACCGAGCTGATGATGTACAGGGACAGGCCAAGGATCAGTATGGTCATGAAGAAGCTGCCGGCCTGGATGTTGGCCATCACCCCGACCTTGGTGATCACCGGTGACTGGACGTATTCCTTGGCGTCCTTGTCGCACTCTCCGACCCTGTCCCGGACGTTGGTTTCGGAAACGTTGACGGGGTTGCGGTCGGCGAAGTTTTTGTCGAAGACGGTGTCACAGTTGCCGGTCAGGACGTGCCCGAAGGTCACGGTTTGAGCAGGAACCCTGACATAGGTGTCCATCAGCTGGGCGATGACGTTTTCTGCAAGCACTTTGTCCGGGGACATGGTTGTGTCGGTCTCGGGCCTTCTGCAGTTACCTCCGGGCAGGCAGGGTGGTTGATCTGTTGTGATGGCGACGGAGATCTCGCCGCCCCAGATTTTGGCTTTGTTCAGGAACCCGTCTGGGCCGGTGATGGTTGCGACGGGGTTGGCCAGGACGCCTGTGGCTGCGATGGCGATGACGACGGCCACGACACATTCGATCAGTCCTGAAGAGAATTTGCCCCTCAACATGTAGATGCCCGCGACGAAGGCGGTCACCATGAGGGCAAACGGGATCCAGTAGACCTGCGTGACCAGGGCCTGGAAGGAGACAGCTATTGCGTTCAGGGGCGTGGCGATGAAGTCGATCCATTCAAAGGCCAGCAGGAATTTCACCATGGCGAAGAGCAAGGCGATGTAGAAGATGTGCCCTACCCAGAGGGTGTCCAGGATGGAGGTGACCCACATCTTCTGAGGGGTCCAGACGTCGCCGCGGTCCAACGGCAGGGTCATGTACTTCTCGATCGGGATTCCGTGGGTGTCATGGATTCCTGTGGTGGGCATGAACAGGCCCGAAGATTGGCCGGTGCCGTCGGCCGCGAAGGCCGCGGTGGCGCCAGCATGGATGAGGACAGCCCAGAGGAAGAGCACGCTGCACGTTCGCCGGACTGCCGGGTGCTGGTAGAGCCAGAACCGGACCTCGGCACCGATCAGGACAAAGATGTTGACCCGGAACACTGCCGGGCGGTTGACGAGGGACAGGAGCCTGGTCACGCCACCATCTCCTCTTGTCGGATTACTTTCGGCGGGGTCGTCAGGACGGCTTTGGCCCGGCGCGCCTCGCGCGGCACCTGTACCTTGATCGTGGCGATCCGATTTCGGGCATCACGGAAGAGGCATTCACCCCGCCGCTCCATGGGCACCCCTTCCGCGCCCTGAGGCGAGAGATGCTTGGTGACGGTGTCGACCCACTCGTCGGTGTCCATGGAGGCAAACCATTTCAGGTTGTTCCTGGCCAGTTGCTCATCACGGTTCCTGAACACGAAGCGCTGAGGTATCAGGCCACGCAGTACTTCGGATCCGAAGTCATGGATTGCATCGTGGCTTCCCAAGCCAAGCCCCGCTTTGTGTTTGCGTCCGTAGCGGATGAAATCGATGAGCTCCCGCTCCCCTTCCGGGGACCCGGTCATGTGGTGGCATTCATCGACGATCATCAGGGCCTCGCGGGAATCGTCCGCGAAGCAGATGGTCTTGCCGATACCAGCCAGCAGCGCATACATGGCCCGCCCGAAGATCTTCTCCAGGCTCATTTCCTTCTTCAACGATTCGTTGAAGAGCTCGTCCTTGGTCGGTAAGTCCAGGCCGTGGGTGCAGAACACCACGGCCTGGGAGTCCATGGAGAGCGCCGGCAGATCCTCGTTGAAAAGGACGTCTCCCAGGTCGATGCTGGAGATGTTCTTCAGCCGCCTGGCCATCCGTTCGCACACATCCCGGTTTCGGGCGGGAATTCCCTCGTCGCCCTCCATGTGGGCCAGGAGCTTCGGGAGCGACGTAAGAGCATGTTCGATCATGTATGTGGGCTCAAGGAGGGAACCGACCAGGGATCCGTCGTCGCTCATGGTCTGGATGCCGAAAAGCTGCGCGAAGAGGGATTTCACCATACGCGATCCGACCTTGGGCCCGAAGATCCGCAGAGGATCCATGGAGTACTTTGGCGCCATCAGGTCAACGACGGAGGTCCTGTCTTGATTCAGTGACCGTGCAAACGTCGCCCATTCCTGGTTGTCTGAGCGGTCAACGACAACCAGCAGACCGTCCCGGTCAAAGGTGTGCCCGGCAACCGTTTTGAGGAACGTCGACTTGCCGGATCCGTTCTCTCCGGTGGCACCAAACGAACCGGACAGGTCACGTTCCATGTTCCCGCCGATGTTCATCAGCACCGGTGAACGACGCCCGGAAGAGATGTTGTAAGCGATCATGAATCCGTTGGCTTCGCCCACGGCGTTTGAGACGACCGGCACTCCCATGGCGAATTCCCGGCCGGTGGTGATCTGGGCGAGTTCGTTGACCAGTCTGGACGCGGGGATCCCGGGGAGCATGGCCCACCAGAGGTCCTCCTGTCCTCCGAGCGGAGCCTCGAATTTGAATTCTTTCCGCTTGTAGAAGTCCGTGATGAATTTGGCCTTCGCCTTCGCGTCGTCCGGGTTGTCCGCGCCGACGGCGATGATGGTTGTTGCCTGGACTTCGACCTCACTCTCGGACTGGTTGAGTGAGACCTGGTATTCGGCGAGTGTCCGGGCGATGTCGTCCAGGTCGTTGGTGCTGCCGGTAATCGGGTTGCTCTGTCCGCTTTGCTGGTCGTACTGGTCGTTGAGGGTCGATTCGGCCTGGGCATTGCGCTGCTTGGCTTTTTCGGCCTTCTGGATCGTCATCCGGATGGCGAAGTCGGCATCGACAGGCAGGTCATCGATGGTCTTGATGAACTCAACACCGGGGAACACGAATCCGCCCTGTGGCGTCCCCGTCATTGCCATCAGTACCTGGTAGGAGTCGGTCTCGCTTTCGAGGTGACCGACTTTCAGGTAGCGGCGTTTGAAAGGCACCACACGGGCCGCGGCCGATGCCTGGTCGGACTGCCCTCCTTCATCGATCCACGGCTCGGAGAGCAGCGTGCCGGAAACGATCCGCGGCGGTTGTGCCGCGGGCTTGGGTTCCGGGACGGCCACGTCGAGACTGAGTCCGCGACGCTGCATGTGGTCGTTGATCCAGTCCAGCTCCTCCGGTGTTGCCGGCTGTGCCTGGAATTCACGTGGGATGGCGTTCTTGATCTGCTGCGCAGCGGCGAAGGCATGAGCGATTTCCTTCCGTCGCGGGACCCTGCGTGGAAGGGCAAGCTGCCGTCGGATAGTGGCGTCGGCCGCGTGCAGTTTGGTCTCGATTGCCTGCTTGATGCCCAGATCCGCGACCGGGGCCGCAAGCCAGAAAGCGCGTGTGCCCACAGGCTCGTTTTCGAGTTCCTCCAGGGTCAGCTCCACCTCTGTGAGGTACTCAGGGCAGCGGTCCATTGGAACGCCGTCCATCATGTTCTCTATGACGACGGCAGGATCAAGGTTGGCGCTGAGTCCAAGAAGCAGTGACTCCCCGGTCAGAGACTGGTACATGGCCTGGTGTACGGCTTTGACGAGCATTTTGGAGTCGATTTTGCCGTACCCGTAGGCGAGTGGATCGAGGCGCCACATTGCCCAGATCACCCCATGCGTGGTCCACATCAGGTTGCCGGCCAGGGATGTGAATGGGATGCGGTGCATGCAGTTCCTCCTACTTGGTGTTCACCTGTGCCAGCAGCCGCTGAACGGCGGATCCACCCAGATGGAGGGGGTCCGGCTTCAGGGCATCGACGGGGGTCGAAGGTGAGGGCTCAACGGGTGAAGGTGGAATCGGATCAGCTATTCCAATGCCTTCCGTCACGGGTTTCTCACTGCGCCTTCGTGTCAAGGGGCGTGGACCGGGCTTCCTGATATCCAGCGCTTCGCCCCGGTAGCTGCCGGCGGCAGGCCTGAAGACGGCCCCGGAAGCATCAACAAGGACAAGGGCGGGGTTGCGGTTTGTCGAGGGCAGGCGTCCTGTCAGCCAGGCAACGCCCCACATGGCAAGGGCACCGAGGATGATGTCCACAATCGACATTCCGGTCGTCCAGAGCCGGTTGGTGTTGAGGATCAGGAATCCGGCAATCACCCCTACGGCACCCTGCGTCAAGGTGTAGGGGCCTCCCCAGATTTTGGACCCGTCATGGAGTCGTCCGAGCATCTTCTTGACCCTGCGGGCACGGGTGTAGAACCGCCCGACCTCGAAGATGTCAGCGGGAAGCAAGTCTCTACTCCAACGTCAGGTAGTCAGGTACCTCGGAGTCGCCGGGAAGGTGCACGCCGTGGGCCGGTCCCGACGCTGAAAGCTCGCCTTTCATTTGTCCTTCGAGCCAGCCGATGCCGCTGAAGACGCCCCATGCGAAGAGCCCGCCGGCGACAATGCCCGCAATGATGCCGGTGAGCTTGAACTTCTTAAGCAGGGCGATGGTGAAGGTAGCGGCAATGGAAACCAAAGCGGCGCCCGCCTTGAGCAAGTTGATCAGGTCCGTGATCTTCTGATTGGCCGTCCCGACTAGGCCCGTTGGGACGTGCGTGATTGCGGTCTGGTGGATGTGTGAGACGGTCCCCATGAGATCAAGGGAGACCTGAAGGTCGAGGGTCATGGTGTGGGCCTTTCTGTCGCTGTTGTGCTTGGTGAGGGTTTGCTGGGCTTCTCGATATCGGGGACCGGGTTGATCGCGCTGACTTCCCACCGGCCGGCACGGGCCATGAGGGTCATGACATATGTGGAGGTGCTGCCTTGGTCCTTGGTTGCGGTGAACGTCGCGGAAACGAGGACCCGCAGTGTTTCGTCGTCTTTCGGTGAAGCTGAAGGGGATTTGTCGGCGTTCAGGGACCGGATGGCCGCAGCGGTGAAGGGCGCCGGCGTGATGGGCGCGATCGTGCTCCCGGGGGCGGTGTATCGTTCGAGGCCCCCGCTGCCGGTGGCATAAGCGGCAAGGAATGACGTGACCGTCGTGGCCACGTCGGAGCTGGTAGAGACGGATTCCGGGTAGCGGAGGGCGACGTTCGAGCTTGCCGGGCCGGGACCGGACACCGGGGCGGGAAGGCCGACTGGGCTAAGACCGCCGTCGGTGTTGATCACTGCCCGGAAGTATCGACGCGGCCAGGAATCGACGGGCTTTCCGTTGACCGTCTTGGTTTCCTTGATGCTGGTCGCCACGGTGACGGCCGTCAGTTTGGATCCGTCCGGTGTTTCCGTATTTGCCAATGCAAGGTCCCGGTAGGTCCACCCCGTTTGGGGAAGCGCGCCGACATCTGAAGAGTCCAGGTAGGTATCCAGAGCGGCATGATCGGTGCTGGACGCCGCTAGCCAGGCCGCAACGAATCCCTCCGCGTAGGCGGCTGTTGCGTTGTCGGTTTGGGTCTGCTGCCCCGGGATGGCGCCGACTGCCGTCGGGATGTCTTTCGACAAGGCCATGACGAGCGCACTCAGGGACGTCAGCATCGTGAGAGCGATGACCAGGTAGAAGCCAACGACGAGGGCCCTCGCGCCGAGTGAATGGACCTTCGTCATAGACCCTGCGACATCGGGTGTTTCGACAACGTCCGGGTCCTTGGTGCGGGGTTGACGATTCCAAGGCAACTTCATGAGGGGCGTCCGTGATCCGGGGCGTGGAGCCGGGCAGCTGCTTGATTGGCTGCGGCCATGGCCGGCGAGGTCAGAACCTCCGCGAGCTCGCTTTGCTTGGAAGCGTCAAAGGGACGTTCCAGGAGATCCGCGATGCCCTGGAGCATCTTGTCCTCAGCGCTGATGGTGACAGCGGCGTCACCAATGAACCCGGCCAGGTTCTCGTCGGAAACGGCCTCAGGCAGTGCGGTGGAATCCTGCATCTCAGCGCCCATTGAAGCTCCTCGTGGATATCAAATCGGTGGTCCCCCACGGCTTTTGGGGGCGGTCACTGCGTGTAGGTGGCTGGATCAGCGGCTTTGCCAGAACTTTTTTCAACTTTTTTCAGCTGCACCGTTCCAGATACGCGAACACGCCTTTGACCTGCGGAAACACCCGCTCTTTCCAGAAGCCCGCAAACGACGCCCGTAGGAATTGGGGTCTCCGGGCCCGGATCTGATCCAGAAGCTCGTCCAGAGCTCCTGAGGAGCGTGGTTGGTACCCACTCGCCACCTCGTCAGGAGACGTCATGCACACGAGCGAACCCACAACCCGCCCCCGCCGGACCATCGGACTCATCGGCCAGATGAACCACGAATGGGACACAGTCATCGCACCGGCCCGTCAGAACTACGGGAGCTTCGGTTACATCACGGGAGCGGAATCTCTCTCCACGCTCACCACCGCCGGCGCCAAGGACCGGGACCGGATCTACTGGGGGATGCTCTCGGAAGTCCACGCCGGCAACAAAGACGCCGAACGGGTCCTCCTGCAGGCCATGCTCGCCAAAGCCGTGAACCTCAGCCGGAACTGCCGCGGACTCCTGGCACTGCCCAGCCAGGACGCACTGTGCGTAGCAGTCGGATCCATGTGGGAATCCATCCGCACCTTCCCCCTCCACAAGACCGAAAAGGTCGTAGGCAACCTCGCCATGAACGCCCTGCAGATCATCACGACCACACACCCGGCACCGGCCAACCTCCCCGACGCCCGCGAAGACTCAGACCTTGACCGGATCATCGCCTCGGCACGGGAAACCGACGAGCACGTCATCCAGTCCGCCACCCCCCTGGAAGAGCTCCTGAAAGTCATCCTCTGGGCTACCGAGACCGGGACCCTCACCCCGGACGAGGCAAAACTCCTGGGGCGGTTCACAGTCTCGACCCGCGAGGAAAAGTACGCGCTGGCGGATGAGCTCGGATTGGGCCGGTACAGCCTGACAACGTACGCGAGCCTCATGAAGGCCAAGCTCCGCAAGGCCTTGGCAGCGAACAACCTCGAGCGTGGATGCCTCTAGCAGGGAAAGGAACGCGAGGCGTTCTGGGCATCGAAATGACCGTGATTCGCCGGTTGTCCCCAAATCCACAGCTCGGCCCGAACCACTACATGGGGAGCTACATGTTTTTTAACCCTATATGGGGACCCCCCTGCTTCCCAGTGCTGGCGCGGCAAAACAGGGAATGCCCGTCACAAGATGCACGTGGTCAAGCGTCACAAGATGCACGTGGAAAACTCTTGGATTCATTCATCGGAGAACAACAAACCGTCACAAGATGCACGTGGCCTGACCTGCGGAAACACCCAAAAACGGTATGCCCAAGAACGCTAAAAACGGGTCAAAACACCCCCGTCACAAGATGCACGTGGATAACTCCCTCCATCCACAGCCAACTCCGCCTCTGTCCCGGTGATTGCAAAACGGTGCTCGAGGGTACCTGCTCCCGGGGAATGTCCGTCTCAGAAAGGGTTTCCAGTCCATGACAACGCCAGCGCAAGCCCCTTTGATCAGCGAACGAGAATTGAGGCTGCTCAATGTCGGGTCCGCTCTGGAGCTCTCCCCTGACGGCGCCGAACCTCTCAGCTATTCAGCACGGCTATGGGCCCAGCTCTCGCTGCCCTACAGAGACCCGGGCCCCGTCCCGGAGTGGATCCGCCGCAACAACTCGATCACCTTGAGCATCAGCCCTGGCATGGCCACGGCGCGGGACGGCTCCCGCCGGCCGGTGTATCCCTTCGGCGTCGTCCCGCGGTACCTCATGACCTGGATGACCACCGAGGCCGTCAAGACCCAAAGCCGCCAGCTGCACCTCGGCCCGTCCCTGTCGACGTTTCTGCGGGGCCTTGGCATGAATTCCTCCGGCGCATCCTCGGCCAGGGTCCTTGACCAGCTTCACCGGCTCGCCGTCGCCAACATGAACATCGAGGACATGCGGACCAGCGGCGACAGGTGGGGACTCGCCGGGGCAAACTTCAACGTGGCCAGCAGATACGAGCTGTGGTTCTCCAAAGACTCAGCCAAAAAGCCCGAAGACATTCTCGGCTCCACGATCACCCTGTCCGAGGACTTCTACCGATCGGTCCTGGAAGCACCTGTCCCCCTCCGCCCTGAAGCCCTCAGAGCCCTCTCAGGCTCTCCTATGCGCCTCGACCTCTACGCATGGCTCGTTTACCGCCTCAAGTACCTGGAACGGCCTACGACCGTGTCCTGGGGGCAGCTGGCAGGGCAATTCGGTGCCGACTACAAGGTCCGGCGCCAATTCAAGGCGGCTTTCGAGAAGAACCTCCGTGAAGTCCTGGTCCTCTACCCGCAGTCCAAGACCCTCGTCCTGGACTCCGGGCTTCGCTTGCTCCCCTCCCCCGCACACATCCCTGACAGGAAACTCCGCGCCATCTGAGCCCACAAAAAAGGGGCGGCACACGTTGGTGTGCCGCCCCCATGTTGTCTTTATTCAGGTCTCAGGAAGAGCTCAAAAACGTAGCTGACGAAAGCGCTCCGAGACGGGGCGCCGGTTTCTTCGACTTTGTTGGCAATCCACTTTTCCTGGACCTTATCCAGGCGAAGCTGGATCTGAATGGTCCCGGTCCCCCGTTTGCGGCGGACCCGCCGATGAATCCCGGACGACCCCACGTTCAGCTCGGGACGGAAGTGCTTCTCGACATCGTCAAAGTCGACCGCGTCCAAGGCATCGATCAACAAATCCGTGTAGCTGACCTCATCGCTGGTCCGGGCTTTGACGAGCTCCAGCAAGTCCGGAGGAAGGTAAGTGCCCTTGCTGCGGGCCGGCCCCGCAACCTGCTCCGAAGCAGGAGTGTCTTTCTCGACAGGCGCGGCCGTAACCGGGGCGACAACGGGTTCTACGGGGTCCTCGGCAACGCGAAGAACCGGCCCCGGTTCACGCCTGGTCCGTGGCTGCAGCAGCTTCGACTTATCGACTGATTTGGTGGGGGAAAAGATGTCCCCAAACCCCTTCTGGGCTTCCGGCATGGCTTACTCCCCCTCGGCTTCGAGCTCACTGATCCGAATCAGAATTTCCTGGGTCAGGTTTTCGTAGTCGGCAGCCAAACCCGAAGCGTTCGAGGTATGGAACTTCGCCGAGTGCTTGATTCCCCGCTTGAAGTCGGCGAAACGGGTCTTGTTCTCCAAATCGACCTCGCCCTCAAGCTCGTGAATCAACTTGCCGTGCTCCCGGGCGTCCCTGGCTGCGCCCTCGGAATGACGGATCCGGGTAGAAAACACCGGAGCCGCGGTCTCCAAAAGGTCCGACAGTTCATTCCGGAGGTTCCGTTCGATCTTCCTGCTGGTCGACCCAACATCGAACAGAACAGCGCCGGCGACGGCAAGACGCGGGTTGCGCTCACGGACCGCCTTGAATCGATCAGCCACACCCTCGACAGCGTCTGTTGATCCACCGTCCGACTTCGAAGGAATGACAACCGAAGACGCGACGGTAAAGGCACCCTGGACGATGCTTGCCTCGCCAGGGGAAGTATCGATGATGATCAGGTCGTAGTCTTCAGCGATCGGGGCCAGGCCCGCGTAGAGAAGGTCCGCGAACTCCCCGGCCTCCGGGTTGGACATCTGACGGACCAGAAGCATCCCGGCAATGTCCTGCATCGCGGCCCCACCCGGGACGACGTCCAGATTCCGGCGGACATCCTTGAGGATCGGAAGCGGCTTCAGATGCACCAGGGCGTTGAAAAGCGCCGTGCCGTCCTGCCGCTCGTAGCCCAGATCCCGGTGCAAGCTGCCGCGAGGATCCAAATCAATGACCAAGACCTTGAGTGCACCTGCCGCCTTACCGGCGACGTTGGCCGTAATTGACGTCTTACCGACTCCGCCCTTGGCACTAGCCATAACAACGACCCGGTCAAGGTACCTGGCCGTCCCCCGGGCCCCGGCCGAAACGGCCTTCGAAAGCGTGTTGGACATGGGAACTCCTACTGCTGGTTGTGCGTGAAGCACTGCTGACAATCGTGTAGGTCATCCTACGGGCCACATTGCAACAAAACACGTAGGCACGCTAGCAGGACTTACCGCGTTGCTTCCCGTAAGAAGGCTTATTGGAATCACAGTGTGAATGCACATGGGATATCAGGTGGGTAATACTGCAGCCCATCATGCAGCAAATCACGTACAAGACCACGTAGGCCGTTCAACGTGATAACACACAAGAACATCAATGGGGACGCCAATAAGAATTCAAGCGTGCCTACAGGCAGGTAAACATACGGTATGTATGGCGTGGCGTATGGCATGCATTCCTATTGGACGTATGGCATGTGTTCACGCCTTACCTCAAGAGCTGGGCAAGCGGGAGCGGAGGAGGTTCTCTCGGGCGCGTGAGCTGGTGGGGGCCTTCCACAAGTGTTGGGGAGGGCACACCCGGGGCATTGTAAAAACCGCAGCTTAGCCACCATCACTCTTCATGGACGCGAAAGTAACTGAAGGGTGGGGGGCGCGTGGGTTCGTTATGTGTTTGCCAAATGGAAGCCCAAATGGTGGATGAGCGATGCATTCTTAGGAAATATGAACGGAAGTTGCACACTTTGGCGTCACGAATGGCTGGCTCGAGTGCCAGTATTTATAGGACGCATGCACTTGGGGTGGGGCGGCGTACTTTAACGGAGAGTCCTCCGGGGGGCCAAGGTTCCTACCTCGAGCGAGATATCGAGAGGGGGGACTAGCTGATGTCCAATGCGCCACACAGCGCCTTCAGAAGCTCATCAATCCGGGATTTGTCAGCGCGGTACATGACGCGCTTCCCGTGGCGTTGGTCAATGGGGGAGTCGCCTGCGATTGCGCCAAGCTCTTCCAGGGCGAGCAGGGCTTTCGCCACCGTGACCCGCGTAAGGCTGAGATCGTCTGCTATCGCTCCGGTCTGGGCCGGGCCGTGCTGGACCAGGTGCTTCAGAATGCCTACTCGCGTGGTCGTGCCGAAGACAGCAACGGCAGCCTCGAGCTGCTCGCTAAGTCCTGCGTTGATCACCTTAACCACGCTCCCATCATGCCGTATCAACTAACTCAGTACTTGACGTATCGAGTTGGATTATGTTCAGATTACCCCATCGATTAGCTATGAGCACACCCCACCAAGGAGGCGCTCCTGTGAGCACCGTCAGTACCCGATCAAGCCGTAAGGCCAGCAGCGCCAAATCGGCGGCGTTGGAGCCCCAAGGCTTTCAAGCACCCTCAAAGCTGGCCCGCAGAAGGCCGGCTCTTATGGCGCTCTGTATCGCACTCGCCCTGGTCGGTGGACTCATCACCTATTTCGGGTTGTCCGGAAACGGCCAGCAGACCGTTCTCGTAGCGAAGGACGGCCTTGTACGGGGCCAGGAGATCACCTCCGGAAGCCTGACGACGATCAATATCGCCTCGGACGCTGGGAACGGTGCGGTGCCGGCAGAGCAGTCCGCGACAGTCATAGGGCAGAAAGCCACGGTGGACCTGCCAAAGGGCTCGCTCATCACCACAAACAACGTCGGCCCGAGCCTCGGCATCAAGGATGGGACCTCAGTCGTGGGTGTGGGACTGACCACCGCACAGGCACCTTCGCGCCAGCTCCAGGCCGGCGACAAGGTCCGCATCATCCGTACACCCACGCAGGGCGGCCAGATCGACACAAAGTCGGTACCGGTGGCCGGTGTCGTCGATTCGACCAGGCCTGATGACGTCAAGGGCTTGATCATTGTCGACATCGTCGTCCCGTCCGCTGACGCGGCCAATGTCGTGGCATGGTCAGCCTCCGGGAACGCGGGCCTGATCCTTGATCCTCTCCAAACCAGCGGGACGGGGAAGTAATGGCAGCGATATTCCTTTGCAGCGTCGCCGGATCCCCTGGAGTCACAACGACCGCCGTCGGTCTCGCCGAAGTGTGGCCCAGGCCCGTGATTGTTGTCGAGGCCGACTCTTCCAAGCCGAGCAGCATCATCCCCGGATACATGCAGGGCCAGCTCGACAACAGCCGCGGCCTGCTGCCTCTAGCCGTTCAGACCCAACGGGGTGGGCTGACCAACGAGGCCATGTGGGACCAACTCGTGCCACTGGCAGCGGACCTCGATAAGAGCGACCCGGCGTCCGGGAAGTACCTACTGTCCGCGGTTTCGAGCGCCGCAGCGGCACGTAACATGGTCGGCCTGTGGTCCGACCTGGCTGTGGTCCTATCCCAGCAATCCGACAGCGGCGTGGACGTCATCATCGACGCCGGCCGCTACACCCCTGAAGACGGACGGACCCCGCTGCTGCAAATGGCAGACACGGCCCTTGTGCTGGCGCGTCCGGTGCTCCCGGACCTTGCAGCCCTCGTGGACCCGCTCTCTTCACTCCGCGAGGTGCTCTCACGCGTCGGTCATGAGGACTACCTCGGCCTGGTGCTGATGAAGAGCGTTACCGGGAACTACGGTGCCGGTGACATTGAAAAGAACCTGAAAACCTCGGCTGTCGGAAAGATCGGCTGGGATCCGGAACACGCGGCCGTGTTCTCCCAAGGGGTGTCGAGGCCCCGGTCTTTCAAACGCTCTGAAATTTTGTCTGGCCTGGTCGCGCTTGCGGCTGCAGCTGACACCCAGATCCGTGACCGGGCCCAGCGGCTAGGAAGTCGCCCCGTCCACTCCGAGGAGGTCCGCCCGTGAATAACTTTGATGACACCAGCAGCTTTGACCCCGCAGCGATCCCGTTCTTCCAATCCAGCGCACCCACTCCGCCTGCCCCGACCCCGGGATCCTTCGGCATTTCCGACGCTGCCCGGGCGCATCTTGCCCGGCTGTCCCCGCAAACCTCCACGCCGGACCTCCCCGTTGAGGAGGTCAACCGTCGGGTGGCCGCCTTTGAGGATGAGGTCCGGGACATCGGCACTCCCTCGATCGGTGACGAGGTTTTCTGGCTTGTCGTGGCCGACATGCGGCGCAAAGCCGCTGACCGTCAGGTCCAGTCCCTCGACGGCAGGCACGGGCTCGATGATGAAGCTCGTGAGGAAATGGGCAGGCAGCACATCATCGACGTCGTCACCGAGCACGTTGCCGAGCAGCTGCGCTCTGATGGTCAGCGCAGTGTGTGGTCCGACAGCTACCGTCAGCAGGTCATCAAGGCGACGTTCGACCAGATGTTCCGGCTGGGCCGGTACCAGGAGCTCCTGGATGACGCCCGTGTGGAGAACGTCCACATTCACGGCTGCGACCAGATTTTTGTTGAGTACAGCGACGGGACGATGGTCAAGGTCGGACCCGTGGCAGCCTCAGACGAACAACTCATGGAAGACCTGCAGTTCTTCGCCAACCGCAACGGAGACGAGGCCCGACCGTTCTCTACCGCCCAGCCGGACCTGGATATGGACCTCCTCGGCTACGTGCGTCTCGCCGCTGTTGCGATGCCGATCGCCGAGAGGCCGTCAGCTGTTCTTCGTATCCACCGGTATATCAACATCACTCTGGAACAACTGGTTGGGTTCGGGACCCTCAGCATGGACCTGGCGCACCTCTGCGAGATGATCGTCAAGGCCAAGAAGACCGTGGTGATTGCCGGTGAAGGCGGCGACGGGAAGACCACTCTCATGAGGGCCATGGCCGGGAAAATCGGGCCGATGGAGCAGATCGTCACTATCGAGAAAGAGCGCGAGCTCCACCTCAAAAAGCTGCACGGACGCGTTCTACCGCCTTTCGCGCTGCAATACCGCCCGGGTAACGGAGAGCGCGACGCGTACGGTCACTCACCGGGGGAGTACACCCTCGAAAAATGCATGGAAAAAGCGCTGCGCCTGAACTCCCGCCGCATCATGGTCGGTGAGGTCCGCGGTCCCGAGATCGTCTCGATGATCCATGCGATGCAGGCCGGTGCCGGCACCATGTCCACTACGCACGCCGACGGCCCTGATGACTGCATTGACCGCCTCGCTGGCCTCGGCATTGAGCGTTACGGCAAGTCGTACATGATGGAGCAGCTCGGCCGGCACATCGACTTCGTGATCCAGATGGGCAAGGGCGTCGACCGCGACGGGAAGTCCGTGCGGCGAGTGACCCACATCAGTGAGGTCCTGCCCGCCGAAGGCGAACGAGGAGTAGCAACCCAGGACATCTTCCGCTTGGAACCAGGCGAACATCAGGCACGGTTTCTTCGCATGCCATCGAACGATCGGCTGCGGCAGGACCTGATCCGTGCAGGCCTCGACGAAGCCCGGTTCAAAGGAGGCCACCTGTGACACCGGCCATCCTCACTTCCCTTGGCGTTGTCATCGTCCTGGGCGGGATCTTCGCAGCTTTGCTCTCACTGATCCCTTCCGCGGAGAACGCGGCCGCGAAGGCACCCAACAGGATCCAGGTCCGTCTCCAGTCGATGCGGGCAGGGTTCTCCCGCCGGACCCAGATCCTCCTCCTCGTGGGAGCCATGGCAGGTCTCCTGTTCTGGTTTGCTACCGGGTGGGTCATCTTCATCATCGCCATCCCTTTGGCGATCCTGGGCATGCCCGCCATCTTCTCCGACCAGGGAGAGAAGTCGCAGACGGACAAGCTTGATGCCATCGAGACGTGGACACGGAGCCTGTCCGGGCTGATCGTCACCGGAACACCGCTCGAGCGGGCGCTGACGTCGTCCTTGTCGAATGCAAAGCCTGAAATTTATCGCGAGGTATCGCGGCTGGTAGCCAGGCTCGAGGGCCGTTGGTCCACGATGGACGCTCTGCAGGCTTTCGCTGATGATCTGAAGGATCCCACCGGGGATCTGGTGGTCATGCACATGATGCTGGCGTCAAAGGAACAGGGGACGGGGTTGGTGAACGCCCTGAACGACCTGGCCCAGACCGTCTTTGATGAGGTCCGTGTCCGCCGGCAGGTCACGTCCGACCGGTCCAAGCCCCGTTGGAACGCCCGGGTCGTTACAGGCATGACGATCGGCCTTCTGCTGGCTATCCCGCTCATGTCCTCGTTCTCCGAGCCGTACAAATCGCCGATCGGTCAGATCATGTTCGCCGGGTGGCTGGGCATCATCGCCCTGATCCTCGTCGCCATGAAACGAGTGGTGGCGGCGCGGCCAATCCCTCGGATGCTCGTCAACACCGGGAGGAGGTCCTGATGACGATCTTCATCGGAGGCGCGTTGATTGGCCTCGCCCTTGCCCTGCTGGTTTCCCGGGCTCTTCCGTCCCGCCCGAAACTAGGCGCGGCCCTGGACAGGTTGGGGACCACCACACCAGCAGATGGCGGGCGCCGTTCACTCGAAACACGCGTCGCGTCCTGGGTAATTCAGCGCATGCCGGCCATCCCGGGATTCAGCATCCCGGAAAAAGACCTGGCATTGGTCGGTACCACCACCCACAAGTTCATCTTCACCAAAGCCTCGTGGTCCGTCGGCGGATTCACCTTCATGATCCTCATGGGACTGTACGTCCAGGTCCTGGGAATCCTGCCCTTCATGATCCCGGCAGGGTTCGGGATCGCCGCGGCCGCCGCCGCTTGGTTCCTCCCTGATCTGTTCCTCAAAGACAAAGCTGCCGCGGCCCGCAAGGAATTCGTGCGCTGTGTGGCCGTCTACCTCGAGCTCGTCGCCGCAGAGCGTCGCAAAGGAAAAGCCCCGGCCAAAGCCTTGGAGAACGCGGCCGCCATCGGCAGGGCCTGGCCGTTTGTCCGAATCAACCAGGAGCTCACCCGGTCCCGGTATGACCACACCCAACCCTGGGACGCGCTTCTCACTCTGTCCAAGGACATCTCCGTTCCCGAGCTGGGTGAAGCAGCAAAGATTGTCAGCCTCTCAGGCGACGATGGGGCATCCGTGTATGAGGCGCTGCGGTCCGCCGGCCAAGGCCTCAGAGTGAAGCTTCTCAACGAGGAACACACCCGCGCGAACAAAGCATCCGAAAAGGTCACCGTCCTCATCACCGTCTTGGCACTCATCTTCGCCGGCGTTCTGTTGACACCACTAATCCTCAAAATCATGTAACCCTTGGCCTCTGGAAGATCCGGAGGCCTGACACCCACAAAACAAGGAGCACACCGCATCATGAACGTCATCAAGATTTACCTTCTCGCCCAAACCCTGATCCTGGGCCTGCGCAACAGGGCAGTGGCCAGGGTCGACGGGCTGCGTCTCCGTGCGGAGGCCGGCAGCGGATCTTCAGAGTGGGTGCTGATCATCATCGGCGTTATCGCCCTCGCGGCCATTGTCATCGGCGCCGTCACCGCCTACGTCCAGACCCAGACCGGCAAACTCAAGTAGAAGCTCCCAGTGAAGACAAGAATGATGCGGCAAGACGATCGAGAGCGCGGAAGCGGATCCGTCGACTTCGTTCTGGTCTTCCCTGTCCTGCTCTTGATCTTCTTCGGGATCATCCAAGGATCGATGTGGTACCAAGCCGAGAACGTCGCCCATGCTTCGGCTACGGCCGCGTACAACAACGCCCGGGCCGACAATGGGACCCCCGGGAGCGGGCAAGCCGCCGGCAACCAGGTCATCGCCGACCAAGGAACCACCTTGAATGGCGGATCTGTGATGGTCAGCCGCACAGCCAGTCAGGTCAGCGTGACGGTCACGGGGAGCGCTCCTACTCTCGTGCCCGGGTGGGGCGGACCATCGGTGAGCCAGACGGTCTCAGGACCCACGGAAAGGTGGGTGAACCGGTGAAAAAAATCCTCAGGCTGCTCCAAGGCGAGGACGGGAGCTCGTCGGTGTCTTTCGTGATGATCGCCCCCGCACTGGTACTGGTCATCGGGTTCCTGATCTTCGCCGGGAGGATCTCAGTCGCCGGGAACGTTGTCGAGAGCTCGGCCGCAGCCGCGGCCCGCGACGCTTCCCTCGCCCGGACTGAGGCAGGATCCATAGCGAACGCAACCGACGCGGCACGCCGGGTCATGACCCAGCAAGGCGTCAATTGCTCCAGCCTTAACGTGGCCATCGACACCTCCGGGCTCCGTGTACCGCTTGGCCAGATCGGGACCATGCGCGCCACAGTGACCTGCCAAGCGAACCTCAGCGACATCGGCATACCCGGCATCCCCGGGACCAAGACCCTGACCAGCACCGCGTCATCGCCCGTCGACGCGTACAGGCAGAAATGAGGCGCGGGATGATCTCCAGAATCAGGTCGAAGCTCCTGCAGGTCAGGGAACGGGGTGACGCCGCGGTAGCCTTCGTGCTCCTTGTACCGGTCCTCGTCCTCGTTGTCGGGCTCGTCGTCGACGGCGCCGGACAGATCCAGGCATCCGAGCAGGCCACCACGATCGCTCAAAGCGCGGCCCGGGCAGGAGCCAACGGCGGTGTCAGCGCCAAGCTTCCCAGCAGCGGGGCGGCCAACATCTCCGCAGGCCAGGCCATCGCCGCAGCCAACAACTACCTTGCGGCTGCCGGCGTCACCGGAACCGTCCAAGTCAACGGCCAGACCGTCACCGTGACCGCCCAGAAGGATTACCCGACCAAATTCTTATCGATGTTCGTCGGTACGCTTCACGGGAAAGGGACAGGGTCGGCTCAATTACTGAGCGGTCCGTGAAACTCATGAAAACAGAGTGCTTCAAAACCCCAGACATCCCCTCCAACGACGTCGTTGTGCCAAGTGGAGTGGTACTCCGACGTCCTTCCCAAGAGTGTCTGCCCCTTCAACGGGCGTTGACTTCATGAGCATCCGGCAGCGCCTCTATCCGTGCCCGGCCCAGGACCCGGGTCTGGTCGAACACTGCCACCATCACCGGTTCGTATACAACATCGGCCTGGAGCAGCGAGCGATGTGGCGAAGGGATAAGCACCTCCGGGGGGAGCTGTCGCCACCGAAGATCACGACGATGACGCAGATGCGGGAGCTCGCTCAGCTGCGAGCGGATCTGGACTGGCTCCGTGCCGGGTCTTCGAGCGTGCAGCAGGCCGCGCTGCGGGACTTGGAACGTGCGTTCCAAGCTTTCTTCGCTGGTCGGGCGAAGTACCCCTCATTCAAGCGTCGCACCGAGCGCGAAGGGTCGTTTGTCGTCCGGGATCTCACCGTGAAGCGGCTCAACCGTCAGTGGGGTGTGGTCACAGTCCCCAAGGTCGGGCGGGTCCGGTTCCGCGTCTCCCGGCCCTGGGCCTGTATCGAAGCAGCAACCAGTGCACGGGTCACCATGCGCAACGGCCGCTGGCACATCACCTTCACCACCCCGCCTGCCGAGAAGATTGAAGCCCGTAGGAATGCCGTGGTCGGAATCGACCGCGGCGTGAAGAACACCCTCGCCACCTCGGACGGGCAGATGGTGCAGGCACCGGCCCTCACGGAGAGGGAGCGTCGGAGGTTCCTCGCGCTCCAGCAGCAGCTGGCCCGGCAGCAGAAGGGCTCCAACCGCCGTGGGCGTACGCTCGACAGCCTGGGTGTTCTGCGGCGCCGTCTTGAGCAGCGCCGCGGCAACTGGGTGGAGCAGACCACCACAGCCCTCGCTTTCTCTTACGAGTTCATCGCCGTTGAAGACCTGCGGATCCGCAACATGGTCAGGCGGCCGGCACCGAAGCCCGACCCTGATGGCGGCAGCATGGGCGCGTTCCTCCCCAACGGGGCGCGGGCCAAGGCTGCTCTCAACAGGGCGATCCTTGCTTCCTGCTGGGGCCGCTTCCTAGATCGGCTTGGAAACAAGATGCCCGAAGGGGCCGTGGTCCGTGTGGACCCAAAGAACACGAGTCGAACATGTGCCGTCTGCGGCCACTGTGCACCTGGAAACCGTGAGAGCCAAGCGGTCTTCGAGTGCACATCCTGCGGACACACCGCGCACGCCGACACCAACGCGGCGGCAGTCATCCTCGATCGCGCGCTAGCAAATCTGGCCCCGGGACACGGGGTGTCAGGGCGCAGAAGCCCAGCGGTTCCCGCTGGCAGCGCCAACCAACCGGCTGCATTGCAGCCGAGAATCCCCGGACTTTCAGGTCGGGGAGGATGTCAAAGGAAAAGGAACTGGGTCAGCACAGAGCGGGCCATGAGAGAGGAACAGACACCTATGAACACGAAGAGCTTCAAAGCCTCAGCGATTGCCGTGGCAGCCCTTACGGTCGGCGGACTGCTGCTCACCGGCTGCACACCATCATCGCCAACCCCCACACCAACAGGCTCACGGACCTCCACGACGACGTCGTCACCGACGGCGAGCGCCGTAGCGACCGTCGGGGCGCCGAAGGACTCAGCAGAGGCTATTGCGGCCGCCACTGCGGCGACCAAGAGTTACTGGGCGATCGCGGATACGATCCTCAACGACGGCGGGAAGAACCCGGAGCGAATCGACGCGGTTTCAACCGGCCCTGCACGCTCTGGAATACACGATGCAGCTGCGCTGGCCCTGAAAAAGGGTGTCACCGTAAGTGGAAGCCGGTCGATCACTGTCACTCAGTCTTACACGTCAGATGCGACCCCCGCCGGAAAGCCCCCGATTAAGAACGGCTTCGTGGGCCTCACCGTCTGCAACGACGTGACGGCAACCAAGTCACTGAACGCCGATGGTACTCCAGGCGACAAAGGGTCTGTCCTCCGATCCATCCTCTCTGTCGAGGTCACGTACGATCCTGCCGCCAGCAAGTGGATGGTTACCAACTACATACGACCAGGGAGCACGATCTCATGTTGAAAAAGATGATCGCTGTTGCGTTGGCCGGTCTTGTGGCTCTTGGTGTATCAACCGGTTCCGCAATGCCAGTACTAGCCGCTGGCGCTGATTGCGGGCTTTTCGGACAATGCTCTGTCGAGCCTCCGCCGACGCCGGGGACGCCTAGCGGCGGTGGTGTGGTGGCGGCGGATCCTGTGACGGGGTTTACGCCTGGGCCGACGTCGTGCTTCCGGCAGGGGATGGAGCCTACCAAGGAGAACGAAATCCCCTGCAGTGATCCGGCTCTTGGGGCGTATCAGCCTGATCGTGGCTGTTACATGAAGCTGGCTGATCCTCAGCCTTCCCCGCCTCCGGGTAATGCGGATGGGGATGGTGCCTGGTATGTGTGCGCGGACCCACCCTGTAAAGCTGCCCCCGTCAGTGGCGGCGACCCGCTGGCCTGCGTCACCACCGTGTCAGCTCCGAGGTGGTTGACGACACCGCCCCCGGGCTTGAATGTGCTCACCCCAGGTCAGGCCGCGGCCGCGTTGATCAAGACCTTCCAGCTGAAGGGTGTCGAGATCGGCTCGACGACTGAGGATTCTGGCAAGGGCGCCGTCGGGCTTCCCGTTTGGTTGTGGGTGAAGAACCAAGGCGATCCGTTGGCTTGGGGTCCGTACGTGAAGTCCGCGACGCTGGGTGGTGTGACGGTGACGGCGACAGCCCGCGTCGCCAACGTCGCCTATTCGATGGGGGACGGGCAGACCGTTGTCTGCACTAACCCGGGCACCGTGTACTTGGAGGGCAACGGGAATACCGACAGCCCCAACTGTGGGTACCGGTACGCGACGATGTCGCCCTCCAACGGGGCACAGCCCTACACGATCACTGCGACGTCGAACTGGGAAGTGGCCTGGACGGCCACTGGCGGTGCCAGTGGTGCGATCGGCACGACCACCCAGGGACAGCTCCAGGCACGCATCGGCGAGCTCCAATCGGTCAACGTCAACCGCTGAGTAGAAGGTCCCTGGCCCAAAGCGGGCCGGGGACCTCTTCTCCCATTCCTCAAAGCCGACACCTAGGGAAAGAAGAACCACAATGCTGATAGTTGTCCTAGTGGGTGTTGTGTCCGCTCTGTGCTTTACCGGTGGGACGATTTTCCTCGTCTCTCCGGCGATGCGCCCACGGCTCGGAATCGGGCTCATCGCCATAGGGGCCTTTGGGGCGGTCATGCTGACCTTGTCCTGGGCGCAATTCAGCGGAATGGCATGAATGACCAAGCAAGGCGAAGTTCAGGCAGGGGCTAAATTGTCGGACCCCAGATCTAAGGTCCAGAGCATCAACCATTGAGGGGGGATTGTGGCGGTAGAGGAAGTACTCAGGGCGTATAAGTTCGCGCTGGACCCTGCCCCCGCCCAGAGCTCCCTTCTGCAGCAATACGCGGGGGCAGCGCGGTTCGCGTTCAATCACTCCATCGCTGCCAAGCGCCAGGCACACAGGACCTGGCTGCAGGAAGTCGCGTTCCGCACCTACGAGCACCAGGAAACCGAGACTGAGGCACGGGCAAGGTCAAAACCCCGATCCCGAACGCTTTCAGCCATAACGCCTGGCTGACCGCCGCAGTAGGCGAACACCGGGCGATGGCCAAGGACGATCCTGATGCTGAGGGTGCCTGGATGCACAGCATCAACCGCTTCGCGTTCACTACCGCAATGCAGGACGCGGACAGGGCGTGGAAGAACTGGATCGAGTCTTTCAAAGGGCAGCGGGCCGGTGCGCGGGTCGGGTACCCGAGGTTCAAGAAACGCGGCCGCGCCGTGGACTCGTTCCGGATCCATCACGACGTCAAGCAACCCGGGATCAGGTTCACCACCAGCCGGCGCCTGCGCGTCCCCATTTTCGGGGAAATACGAACCCACCAAAACGCCCGCCACCTCATGCGGAAAATCGCCGCCGGGCTGGTCATCGTGCAATCAGTGACGGTATCGCGTGCCGGGGACCGCTGGTACGCCAGCCTCCTCGTCAAACAACAACAAGCCATCCCCGCGGCCACCAGGCGTCAACAGGCCAACGGGGTCGTTGGGGTGGATCTCGGCGTCCTCAACCGAGCCGCCTTCTCCACCGGAGAAATCCTCCCCAACCCCAAAATCAAAGCCAGCCACAAGCGGAAACTGACCAAGCTTTCCCGGGCTTACGCCCGCACCCGGCCCGGATCCGCGAACAGGGCGAAACTCGCCAGGAAGATCGCGGCCCTTCACCACCTCGAAGCCCGACAACGCCAAGGCCACACCCACGAGCTCACCAACCAGCTCGCCCGCAACTACGCCGTCGTTGGGCTTGAAGACCTCAACGTCGCCAGCATGACACGATCGGCAAAAGGAACCACCGAAACCCCAGGTAAGAACGTCCGGCAAAAGTCCGGGCTTAACCGCAACATACTCGACGCGGCCTTCGGAGAAATCCGCCGGCAGCTCGAATACAAAACCCGCTGGACCGGATCCCGCCTCGTCCTCACCAACAGATGGGCACCGACCAGCAAAACCTGCTCAAACTGCGGCCACGCGAAAACCAAGCTGCCCCTGAACGAGCGGACCTACAACTGCGACAACTGCGGCCTCCAAATAGACCGCGACCTCAACGCAGCCCGCAATATCGCCGCACTCGCGGCACAAATTGTCGCCCCCAGCACGGAGGAGACACAAAACGCCAGCCGAGGCATCCGCTCTGCCCTGAACCGCAAGGCCAAGGATAGGACGACGCCGACGAAGCTGGAAGACCCGACAGGGTCATCCCTTCGGAGCAATTCGAAGGCATCCCCTCACAATCCCATTCAGGAAGAAGGGATTGGCTTGGTCATCCCCTCGGAGCAACAATCCGAGGGCGAACCCGCACCGGAACTGGTCTTGTTGACTGCATGACCGCATGTCAACAAGCCTCCGGCCCGTACGCGTAGGGGATGGGCTCGCCACCTCCACGGCCGCCATCACGGTGGCCTTCTCCGGCCCGTACGTGTAGGGGATGGCTCATAAGTTAGGTCTAGTCACGAACGGGGACGGCTCAATGGTCAATGGACACAGCGCCACGGGGCTTGAGAAGCGACATGGGCTGGCACTTTCGGTCGGCTGCGGGTGGAGGGCCTCGACTGGAAGGCCCTCTGGAACCAGGAATACTGGCTGACCAATTCACCAGGGCTTTCCCGAAGCCGGGTGGCCCGTGCCCGTGAACACGGGCATCTCGTAAATCTTCCGGCGAACGCAGGTAGTGCGACTTCAGGTATGGAGACCATGCGCGATGGCCCGGAAGGACGACTCAAACCCAATACTGGGGAAAAGTCAGCTGCAGTCGGTACAGCGTCCGGCGACTACGAGATGCGATGGGTACATGATGTAGCAGCCTTCGCACAGCGTCTGGGTTTTCATGATTCGGTCACAACGGCAATGACCACATTCAGGACAATGCGGTTCTTTGCAGACGGAACACGGAAAGGCTCGCACAGTGATCGTCTTCCCGCAGCACCGGGTTTCTCGCAAAAGACGCTTGTCCACTTCGAAGGGAGCGTCGCTGTGAAATTGCTCCGCCATCCAAATGTCCGTAGCCGAAAGTACGGCATAAATACGGCGATCGTCGGCGACAGCATCCAGGTAGTAGGCCTGTTCCGTCCCCCACGGAGCCCGCCAAAACGACTTTCGAGCCATTGTGGCTCCTGGTTGAAGTGTGCGAAGCGGATGTCCCGGTGGCACATCCGTTCCGGGCCAGGGATACACCGCTGGCCAACTGTCATCGTTGCCAGTTCTGATGCTTGCATAGTGAACCTTTTTGGCGTCCAGATCAGTGATCAAGACTGCTCCGTGGCCCGGCAGCCGTGCAGCCAAGGCAATTGCGCAGGCCGGTTCACTTGCCGCGGAAGCTTCGTACAGTTCACGGATGAATGCCGCGCGCACGGGCTTACCATCAAGAACTGAATCAACGAGTGCGTCGGGCAGGAGAAGCGCTTGTGCGATGCGGTCACACAACAGCTCCAGCATCCGGTCAGGGTCATTCTGATCTGAGAGCCAGTCAATCGCATCCGAGTCGTGGTTTACGAGCCAGTGCCCGAGCTCGTGCGTGAGCGTGAAGTTCTCTCGACGACTCCAGGGCGATGGTGCGTAGAGGACGACGCGGTCCCTGAGAAACGAGACCCCGTCGCAGACCCCGCCGCTGTCACGCTGCAGCCCTAGGTGCGGTTCCGCCTGGACGGTTAGGCCGAAATGAGCCTGCAAAGCTTCCGCTGGATTGGATGCGACGGCCGTCCGAATTGACTCCTTGATGGATCCGACCATCCGCGCCACGAGGGCTTCGATCATGACGTTGCACCTTTGGGCTTTTCCTTCGCTTCCACCAGAGCTTCAAGGACCCCGAACCACTGATTGGCGGTGAGGTGATCGCCTCGGCGAACAGTCGCGAGCATTTTCGTTTTAAGGGAAGAACGCGCAGAGACCGGAGCCATGCCGGACAGTTGTCCCCAGCGGGCAACAAGAGCTTCAAATCTGCTGTCCTCGAGAACTTCGTTGATTGCCGGCTGCATTATGGTTTCCTCGTACGAGGAGGTTAGGGCTTCCGGAGAGGTTCCTAGTACGTCAGCTAAAGCATCGATGAGTGCAGGAGGAACGTCCGGGTGGGCGTGCCTTTGCCAATCAAAAACCTCGGATGGCGTTATCTCCCATCCTCGAGCGTTGAGCTTGTCGGCAATTGCGCTTGGTTTAAGATGAGTTCTTTTCCGTACCCTTTCCACCTTCTTGGGATCGAGAGCCAGGCTGGCGTCTGGAACCAGTCCGAGCATCGCTGCCACTGGATCGTCCTCAATAGGTGGTGCGGCGTCGGCAAGCCAAAGAAGTTCGGCCGCGTGGAAGAGCGCACCTATTTCTGCGGCGTCGGCTTCAGGAAGACCGGCGAGGTCTGGGGGGCTCTGGGCACGGCCTGCTAGATAGTCAAGGTAGCGTTCCACCGTCGAGTCGGCACGATCGTCGGTCACAGGTCCACTCCCTTCTCGGTTAGTCGGTCTCTCATGGTTTGGAGGGCCTCTTTTTGCAGTTGAGATACCCGAGGCCCAGATACCCCCAGTGCCTTGGCTGTTTCGGCCAGGCTGATGCCCTCCATTACTCGTCGTCGGAGGACGACCTGGTGCTGATCGGGGAGATCGCGCATCAAGGCTAAGGCTGTAGCCGCGCTACGGGAAAGGTCGACGGCTTCAGCGGCATCTTCGGCCGTGTTCTGGAGAGGGTCGGCCAGGTCAACGTCGGGCAGAGGTTGACCCGCCGCGTGTTTGACATGGCCTGTCTTAAAGTGGTCCAGCGCCCGTCGCTTGACGACGGTTACGAGAAAGGCTTCCCAGTTCTGGATGCGGCGGGGAGGGGACGTCATCACTGATTTCATGGCATCCATGACGATATCGTGAGGTTGGACCACACCGTTTTCGCCCTTCAGCATGTACTTGGCGGTTGCGTACATCGCGTCCTTGTGCCGGAGGTACAGGGCCGCCCAGTCTGGGGCTTCAGAAGTAGGTGCTTCCACGGTCTAAGTGTGCCCTGTCAGGAACCATCAATCCCTTTCACGCGGCGTGTCGCCACAACCTGTCCATCCAACGTTTTCGGTGACCGCTCCCGCAGGCACAGCGCCCAGAAGTGTCTTGTGGGCGGCAAGTCGTGAATCCCTGGGGGAGACCGACAAGGTCGATGTCGATCCGTCGCTCAAGCCTTGGCAGCCCGGCTGCTGCCTTTGCAACTTCCACAGCGCCCAGAGCTCCCGCAAGCCAGGAAACATGAGGTGCGGCGACCGCGACTGAGCCAGTCGCGCCCGTACCCGAGACTGTGGCCGGAGATTCCGCATATACGCGGGCAATTATGTCGTCTAGCCGTCGGCCGATCAACGAGGCAGAGTCTGATTCCTTGACCCTTCCGGCTGCGACAACCTGGCCGACGTCTTCGCCGGTCAGGAACGCCCCGGGTTGCTGGAGCTCGATAACGCGGGCTACCCCGCCCTGTAGTCCAAGATGTGCCGCGATGACGTCCGCTTGGGACAGGGCAGGCTCAAGGGACACGAAATCGCAGTATGGGCATGCCAGACCGTCGCCGAGGGTCTCGATCTGTGCGTGAAGGGCGAGCCCGGCAACGCCGATGGAGCAAGTGGTTCGGGCGAATACGTCAGCAACATCAAAGCGCGCCTTCGTGGTGTCGACACTCGACAACAGTATGCCGTCGAATCCGGGGGAGGCTTGGTCGGCACACCATCGTCCCAACTCACCGCAATAGGCTGTGGTGCTCCAGCCCGCCTCCCGAAGAAATTCAGAAACCCAATCTGATTTGTGTCCCGTCTCCACGCCGGTGAGGGCAGGATATCTGAAGGGATTACGCAAGGGATCAAGCGTGTCCAGATCCACGACTACGGCGGTGCCCCTAACCCCCGGACTGGTCGCCAAGATGGCAGCGGCCGAGGAGCCAACTGAGCCTGCAGCCGCCAAAAGGACATTAACGGGATCGAAAGTACGTTCCGGGAACTCCGGGGCCACCGTTAGGCGGTAATCGATGAGGTTGCAGACGAAGGTTTCCGGTAGACGCACATACGGCCGGCCGAGAGGCGCTAGTGCGATCTTTGCCAAGTCTGCGGCCACCAAGCAGGCTCCGACATGAACGCCTATGGCGTGGCTGTAGGTCGAGATCTCATCGTGATCCAGTTGCTGTGGGGAGGTTCCGGCACGGACAGTGAAAGCACCACCTCCGAGATACAAATCGGCAGGGCCATTGCCAGAACCAATGCCAACACGGAGAGTTCTCTCAGGTTGCCTTGACGACGTCGGCCGCACACTTTCGGAAGCCCTCAGTACTCCGGCCACCGTTTCTGCTCCCCAAGGGTTGGGTCCCAGGTCTGCGTCACCTAGGACCGTTACGTTGGGAAACAGGCGCATAATCATTGCAACAAGTGCTGCCACTGCGGAAGCAGTGGGCACAGTAAGATTCCGGGGAACAACGATTTCTACCGCGACGGCCTCTAGCGCGGCCAGTGCGGGCCTCGGGTCGCCGGAAGGGTCCAAGAGCCGAACACGTGGATCACTCATCGCTGCACCACCCATACGTCCCGTTCGACCCCCGGCGGTAATTCCAGCCACCTTCCGCTTGTGAGCCGATAAATCGCGCAAGTATCGAGACCCCGCTGCAGACCCAATCCAAAGAAAGGGACCACAATGGACAACGCGCCATTATGGGTGAGCGCTGGGTTACGATCATCAGTTTTGGAATGGAACGCCTCGCCTGGATGACTATGCACGCGAAGCAGATAGCGTTCACCCCCATCCAGAGAAGTCAGCAGTTCGTCCTTGCCCTTTTGAGTGACTTCGACCGAACATCCCCCCATCTGACGTGTCGCCAGCTGGTCCGGCACTACGAGCTTCGCGGAAATCCAGCCAGAGCCATTAGGAGTACAGGCGATCAAACCGGTCCCCTCGTAGCCGTAGGCTCCACGCTCGGTGAGGAAGCTGGAGACGTCGTTTAACACTTGATCAGTTAGTACTACCGTTCCGCCGTTCATCGGCCTGCCTTCCGTAGGAGGTGGTCAAGGACGGGGGAAATCCGGTGCGTAGCCCGAACGGTGTCCCAGCGATCCTTGTGGTGTGACGGGTGGATGTAGTACTCGTAAACGCCCTGTATGCAGACAAAGGGCTGCCCAGTTACCGGATGGATGCTGTGCAGCAGCCCGTTCGGCCACATAGGGGCCGGCAGCGGTGTTCCCTTCAGATCACAGATGTCCACGCGGACAGGTTCCGCGTCGTACTGTGCTGCATCGAGGCGCAGCAGCAGGGGCGTTCCGTCCGGCGCCGTCATCGGGCAAGTCACGTAGCGACCATCGTGGGCGACGCCTGGGGCACGTTGCCCCAGGCGCTGGCTGGCAAGCAAAACTTCGTCGTCGAGCATCTCGGAGAGGAAGCTGGGGTGCAACACTTAGCCGTCCACCTGCGGGTCGGTTGACTGCAAGGACAGTACCGAACCTTCCCTGACGCCGGACTCACCGAGCCTTGCAGTGTCGGTCAACGCCCGCGCAGTGCCATCGGTGATGTCCACGAGACGGTAGCCGCCCGGCTGGAGCTGCTGGCTCTTGATGAATTCCCGGACTGTCTCGTCCAGCAGAACGTGAACCTTCTGCTTCGGGTTGATCTTGAATTGTTCGGCAAATCCAGCGGGGGTGCGGACCGTAACTTCAAACGGGCCGTTCACGAACTTGTCGGCAATCTCGGCGGTGTTCTGTGACTGTGTCATGGGAGGATCCTCTTTTCTAAGTGTTTGTCTCCACCTAGTAGTCGAGGCGAAGCTGTTCGACTTAAGCGCAGAAGCCGCCGACCCAATTGTTCGGCGTGTTCCATCGCGCGGTTCGAGGTGGAGCTGGGATGGATGTTCCCTGGCGCGGCCGGCAAGACAATCGTGGAGCCTTAAGATATCGGTCGTTATCGAACCTTCATGAAGGTCTTTAGCCCACGAGGGAGGGCTCGCTACCCCCTATTCGGGACACTCGCGGCACAATCTGTCGCCCCCAGCACGGAGGAGACACAAAACGCCAGCTGAAGATCCTTCCCGCGCCTCAGTTAGCGAGTTTCTTCAAGATCAACTTGAGCGGTTTCGTCGGGTAAGGCCGTCTTTTGGGTTAGCCGATGATTTGATGAAAGCGGTAGAGGCTGGACCATTCCGAGTGTTGTTGGAGTTGGGTTAGTACGGTGGTCATGTTTTTGTCTGAGGTCATGACGATCTTCGCGGCTGCTGCGGAAGCGATATGGTTGTCGGGGACCACCCACACCGGGCCGATGCCATCATGCACGTAACGCTGGGACCGGTAGACGTACTCGTCCTCGCTCTGCGCCGACAGCTGGACCTCGAATGCGAGCCGCCTGCCGGAGGTGTGAATGGCCATGACATCAGCGATCCATGCCCGTTGCGGATGCGCGTGCTCAACTTCCGCACGCCAGCCAGGCACGGCGTTGATTCTGTCCTGCAGCGCCCGCTTCATTGCCAAGCGCTGATCCGACTCAGACTTGTGCTCGACGGAGCATTCGACGTCGGGATAGTGCTTGAAGAACTGTCGGCCACTGCGCGTGACCCGGCTCGCCCGCAGCCCGCACTCCAGTAGCACCAAGTCCATGTAGAGAGGGTGATTGACCAGCGCCCGCCACGGATCGTGGGCCATCTGTGTCGCGTCGACCCGATCACCGTTCAGGTACGCCACCAACTGCACCAAAGCATCCCCATCTCCGCCGCACGGCCCTGGCGGTCAATCTACCGCTCGCCCCCGCCGCCGCTATCAACAGACACCTGAAATACTTCGGTCAGACGCTGATCTGCGCTCTCAAGCAGGACCGGCTGACTCGATGCGGTGGCGGATGTCATCGACCACTAAACTAGGACTATTGGGAGGTCTGCTTGGTAACGGGGGCATCCATAAAAGGGTGTGCTTGCTTGCGTTTCGTAAGGTTCGTAAGATTGATGTATGACGACTACTACTTCAAATGAGGCCAGAACGCACTGGGCGGAGCTGATTGACGGTGTGCGTGTCGAGCCCGTGCACATCACCCGGCGGGGACGCCCTGTTGCGGTGATGGTGGACCCTGAATTTTATGAGCGGGCCGTGCAGGCTCTTGAAGATGCTGAGGATGTCGCGGCTGCGCGCGCTGCCAGGTCCGAGGACGAGCCGACCGTCACCCATGAGGAATTGTTGCGTGAGCTTGGAATCGAGGCGTGACGGCCCGTTTCGGTATCCGCTATACCTCGGCTGCAGCGAAGCAGATCCGCAAACTGGACAAAGCAGCCCAGGTACGGGTGCTGAAGGCTGTGGAAATCCTCAGTGATACCCCGCGGCCCCCTTTGGGCAAGCAGCTAGTGGGCGGCGAGGGGGAATGGCGCATCAGGACCGGGGATTACCGCATTATTTATGAGATACACGACCAGGAACTACTGGTCCTGGTGGTCAAGGTAGGCCACCGCAAGGAAATCTACCGGCATTGAAGGCCGGAGGCCCGGCCTTAAACAACTCGGCGGATCCGCTGCAGGCTGGGGCGGCTGGATTTGGCGCCGGCGGGTAACGCTTGGATATCGCCTATTCTCAACTCATGACTGATGCCCCGGGTTGATCCCAAATCAGCGCTTAGGCGCTCAAGAGATTTACGGCCCGGCAAGGGCAAAAAACGCGGGTCCGCTGACCCGCGTGCACAACAAAGGAAGGGCAACCTATGGGGAAGGGCAAGCGGCTGAAAAATGCCGCACCAACCAGGCTGACGACTGCGCGACAGCCCAAACCGTCAAAGCGAGCCAATGCGGAGAAGCTGAAAGAGCTCGGCGTGACATTCCGCAGCGTCAAACCAGAGGAATACCCGGCAGCACAACGGCTGATCCAAGCGCACATCATCGGAAATTCAGGCGCAAACATGGAGCGGCAAAACGTTGGGACGTTGGGCGCTTTTGATGACCAGCAAACCCTTATCGGCTGCTGCACATTCGAAATCCAGAACGCCCCAAATGGAGAGCTGAGAGCACACTTGGTAACCCTTGCAGTTGCGCAGGAGTGGCGGCGGCATGGGATCGGGGGATTCCTGGTGACCATGATCCCCGCTTATATCGAGATGGCCATTCCCGATCTCTACCAAGCGGCGGGCGCGCTCACCGTTTACGGCGGCTGCTCCAAGGCGTCGGCTTCCTTCTACCGCAACAACGGATACACCGTCTTTGACCCAGGGATGCCCATGCCAATGCCGGAAGGCGAAGTTCGCAGCAATAACGCCACGTACCCCTACCTGTTCAAATCGGCATTCCGCCCGCGCCTAGAGAGTTTCGCCAAATGAGGCTAGAGCTTTTTTCGCCGTAAGGGGCAGTGGTATGTCCTGACGGTAGGATGAGCGCAATATCAGCATGGGGAGGAAACAATGGACACCGCTTTTTGCCTAAAGGACTCTAAGGCGTGGGACGCGAAATTGCTCCAAAAAGAGGCAGAAAAACAGCCGGATCAATGGCTAATTGACCGACGCCAAACCTTTATATGTCGAGGGTGCGAGCAAAAAGCAAGATTCATAAACTTCAAAGAAAAAAGAAACCCCCATTTCGGGGTTGTGCGGGGCAGTGAGCACGACGACGATTGCGACTTCCGCGCGGACCCTACCGGCGGACTAGGGAGCAACGGAGCGGCCGGTCCCTTGCCGGGCCGGCCCCCGGCGACTGGAACCAAAGAAGTCCGCTACGACGCGCCCGGCCCGCTCAACCCGACCAACAAGGACGGAACTAACGGCGGCAACAATCAAGGCCCCCGCAACCAGGCCGCAGGCGACGTGCCCCTGCATGAAAAAACGGGGTTGCGCACTCTCCTCAAGAACCTCCGAAATGGCGACGACTACCCGCCTGAGAACCTTTTTCTGGACGTGAGCGCCAGAGGTGTGGTTGTCCCCGCAACTGACTACTTCCGAAAGCTCGCGAACGTCACCCAGGACACGGCGGCGGATGGCGTCACCCGCGCATACTGGGGGCACATCAGCAGCGCCCAGGAGGGATGGGAGGATAAAGGCAAGGAAACGCTCTGGATCAATTGTGATGGCTTCGGAAGCTTAATATCCATCAGACTTGAATATGCCGTGAAAGATGAATTATTCAACGCTCTCGGCATAACAAAGCCCCATGAGCTTAACCACTCACACGTAATTGTTGAAGGAATAACGAAGCAAGGCCCTAAGAAGCTCACCATCCCCGTCACGGACATTAACAAGATGGGTTTCCTTCCATCCCGTTAGCGACATAGCGTGAGCGCATGAGCGAGGACGTGCCCGCAACGCTACGCCCGCCCGTGGAGCTGGCCCTGGCTAAAGCCGTCCCCGCCGTACCGGCAGAGGACGCCTGGCCCGGCGGGTGCCTGTACGAACCCAAGTGGGACGGCTATATTCACTGGACTCCGTCAACCCCCGATGCGAAACTCGCGTCGCAGATCTAATGACGATGGCGAGCCTATGTTGATGGCATCTCCCGGTTCAGTGAGAAGATTCCCTCTGGGGCTTCACCCGCCGCTGGCAGTCGCGCTGGCGAAGTCCGTGAGGGGAATTCGGACAACCGTAGCGTTGCCCGGGCAAATGTGTTTGAACCCAAGTGAGACGGGATTTTCCGGCAGGATCGACAACGAGCCTCTGGTCGGGCTAGGACAAGGACCAGACCGATGCTTCGCGGATCCGGAGGCCCTGCCAACAAAAATGGTTCCCGATCGCCCTGAACTGGAACCTGCAGACATCGAAGTTCCAGCGAAACTGCCGAATCAATGACTCCCTGATCTCGCGCCCCGAGGGGCCAGCGGCGTCTGGGCTCCAGGACGGTCCCGCCGCTGGCCCCGTCTGACAGCCGGCAACAAAGCCGACTGGACCAACCCAAACCACGTTCCTTGGCACAAGTAAACACCCCTGCGCGTTCGCGCGCACGGGTGGTGGGCACTTCTCTTCGGCAGCAATTTCACCCGCCGCCGTTTCCAACATGTTCCAAGCGGTGATCAGCCGGAGCTGGCCGTCGCACTGTCGGGCCTCATCCATGGCCCAGTTCAGGGCATTACGGGCGTGTTCGGAACCACCACAATCACGAACGAACCGGTGCCGGTCATCTGCTATTCCGTTCGCTGACGCATGAAGAGCAATCCCGGCTTCACTGGACCCCGTCAAGTCCCGAGGCCATACCAATGGGTGGCCAAGCTGATCTCAAGTTCCGTGGGTCACGGACAGCTAGGTGTTAATCTCTTCTCGCATACGCCATAGGTTCCACGTCATGCGTGGGCCACAGCGTCTTCTGCAGGTCGCAGTCTGACCGGAGCGCGATACGGCGGCCCGAACGGTGCCGATCTGAGGAACGTACCCACCTTCCCTCATGACGGCCCGTATGGCATTATCCGGAATTCCGGATAATTTTCGATAGTCCGCGATGCACCGTGCGCCCGGTGCTATTCCCTGCAGGCTTTACCGGTGTTGTTTGAAGAGTCGCGCGAGCCCGGTTTCTGAATCCGAGAGAGCCAGGACGACGTCACCGGCACGCAGCGTTGTATCGCCGCGGACTTGGATGAGTTGGCCATCTCGTCGGACCATGCTGATCCACCCCGACTCGCCGAGGGCCATGTCCGCTACCGTAGAGCCATCCGCCGGAGATCCTGGCTCAACGACGTGCCGGTGCAATCCGTGCGGCTCGTCCGTGAACCGCAGGCCGATCCCCCAGGGTTCCGGGTCGATGCGGTGCATCGGCACGTGCAGGAGTGCGGCGAGGTAGGGCACGAGTGTGCCTTGAACAATAACCGAGGCCAGGACGACGACAAAAACAATGGAGTAGATGCGTGACGCATCGGCCGGTCCGGCGCTGAGGATGAACATGCCCAGCAGGATCGGGACGGCTCCTTTGAGGCCGGCGAGCAGGATGAATGCGCGTTCGCCCCGGCGCAACCGGATGGGAGTTATCAGCAATCCGACAAGGGCGGGGCGGATGATGACGATGAGCAGGCCGGCAAAGACCAGCCCGATCCCCAGCTCGCCGGAGCGGAAGACATCTCGTAGCGAGACGCCGAGACCGAGAACTGTGAACGCAACGATTTCGGCCAGGCTGGCGATGCCAGCGCTGAAACGTTCGATGTCGCGTTTGTGAGGAGCGCGCTGGTCACCGATGATGATTCCTGCCAGAAACACTGCCAAAAACCCTGAACCGTGGAGCAAGGTCGTTGCGGCATAGATGAAGGCAACAGCCGCCATCGTTCCCACCGAGTGCAGGGCTTCGTTCGGCAGGGCAACCTTGCGCATCAGCGCCAAAAGGCCATGTCCGAGGCCGCTCCTGCCGCCGCCGGCGAACCGGGCCTAACACGTCTGACACCCCAAGGAGAGCGGACTAGTTGCCGCGGGGGTTTCGGCACTGATGGCCGGTGCCGTGCTGCCAGGATCTCCACCGCCATTCCTTCTGATCCCAGTCTCAAACGGCGGTCAGCGAATAGCGCTGGATTTCTGGCATCGACAATCAAGATATCCGCGCCTGGACCGCGGAGCACAGCCGGTAGCCACTTGGTAACCCTGCCCGGAGTGGCGGGCGCCGGGGAAGCAATTCCCGTATCGTTACGCGATTCGCAGGCCTAGACTATCCAGGACAACAGTGACGGGGACTAAGGTCGGGCCAGCGGAAGGGCGTACCGGTGACAGAGCCCAGCGCAGGCGGTCAGGCAGAGGCCCTCATCCGAGGGCTGGAGAACCTCCTCGTCAGGTTCAACCAAGGATCCGCGGAACCTGGAGCGGTGCTGGGGTTCCTTCGGCACCGGGCGCCAGTGCCCGGGAGCCTTCCCGTTTTCTGGCCCGATCCTGGGAGTCAGGCCTACGCCTTGCAGCTGTGCGCGGTCCTGTACGAACGGGCCGGGGCAAGGGAAGAAGCGGTGGATTTCTACCGGCACGCCCTGGAACTGTACGAAACCCAGGAGCTGCCCGAGAAGCAGGCTCTGGTGCACAGCGCCCTCGGTGTCCTGCACCGGGGCGCCGGGCGTTGGGAGGAGTCCGCCGCGTCTTTGGCCCGGGCGCTGGACCTCTACGAGTCGCTGGGCCTGCCGGCGAAGCAGGCTCTGGTGCACAGCGCCCTCGGGGTCCTGCACCGGGCTGCCGGCCGTTGGGAGGAGTCCGCCGGATCCTACGCCCGGGCGCTGGACCTCTACGAGGTCCTGGACCTCCCGGAGAAGCAGGCTCTGGTGCACAGCGCCCTCGGGGCCCTGCATCAGGATGCCGGCCGTTGGGAGGAGTCCGCCGGATCCTACGCCCGGGCGCTGGACCTCTACGAGGTCCTGGACCTCCCGGAGAAGCAGGCTCTGGTGCACAGCAACCTCGGGGCCCTGCATCAGGATGCCGGCCGTTGGGAGGAGTCCGCC
>NZ_JBFTOG010000030.1:0-71685 GCF_056397865.1 Arthrobacter sp. 05L417 | reverse complement strand
CCAGGACTACTACGAACGACACCCCGGAAGATTCCGCCAACGACCCGCCACACCGGCCCCCGCCACACACGCCGGGATCAACCTCCCGCAGACCAAAACACCCCAAAAACCAGCCCAGTGACTCCACACAGCTTGACAACTTTCGGCTCACTCACTAAAGCTGGGCGGGCCTTGCCGTCCATACAGGTTCGATCCGATAGTGGAGGCCCAGCCAGGGTCCGGACATCAGTTCCTCGCTGCCGGCGTCCTGCTTAGGGTTTCCTTGCCAATTCAACGTTGGGTGGTCCATTTCTGCGGACACGTCGGCTCCTTCCTGGTGGTCCATGGAAAATCCCTAGACCGCGAAATCCGTCAGCGCGAAATCCACAGACAGGATCTGCTCGCTGTTTGGGAACGAATACGACTTGAGCGGTTCGTGGAGCGGGTGCGTGTTGTAGACCGCGATGTCCTCGACCTTTTCGAAATCAGCCACAATGGCGTAATCGAACGAGCGCTCTTGGTTGAGGACGTCGGGGCCGTGGGTCAGGCTCACCATGCCGGGGATGTTGCCCCTCATGGCGTTGAGGCCGTCAATCCAGCTCTGCTTGTCCTCAGGCGGGAATCCGGGCTTGAACTTGAAGAGTACGGTATGTCGGATCATGTCAGGCTCCTACCGTTTCCGGGACGGCCTCTGACACGACGGGCGCATATTCCAGGTCCTCGCCTGCAATCGTCCGGCCCGCAATGTAGCCCATGGTCATGATCGGTCCGAGGGTAGCACCGGCGCCCGGGTACCCGGCGGCGTAGGCGTTCTCGGTGGTGTTGCCCGCTGCGAACAAACCGGGAATGGGCTGGTTGTCGACGTCGAGGACCCTGGCGAGCCCGTCCGTGGCGACGCCTCCGTTGGTTCCGAAGGCTCCGTTGACCACTTCCATCGCGTAGAACGGCCCGGTCTGCAGCGGTCCCAACGATGGGTTGGGCCACGGACTGTCGTCGTCGCCCCAGTACTTGTCGTAGGCGCTTTCGCCCCGGCCGAAGTCCGGATCCTCGCCTTTGACGGCGAACTCGTTGAAACGGGACACCGTTGCCGTCAGGTTCTCGGCGGGAACGTTGATCTTCGCAGCGAGCTCCTCCAGGGTCGGTGCCTCGATGAGGTAGCTGGGCGTAGGCTGGCCGACGCGGTGGGACAGGATGCCGTAGGACTCCATGTAGGTGTGGTCGACCATCACGTGCGCGGGAGTGTTCAGGGTCTGGTTCCTGGGGGAGTCCCACGACTGGAGGCAGCGGGCAAGGTCGTTGTAGTTCTGTGATTCGTTGGCGAAGCGTCGGCCGTGGCGGTTCACCATGATGGATCCCGGGCCTTGCCGCTCGAAGCGAAGAAGGGTCCCGATGGGCTGTCCGTCGCGGGTGTCGCCGGTGATCGACATCGGCGCCCACCATGCTTCGCGGGTGCCTCGGGTCTGGCTGCCGATGCGCTGGGCCATTCGCAGGCCATCGCCCGTGTTCGAAGGGGGCGAGCACATCGTGTACAGCCGCGATGCGAGCATCGAGTCCGCCAGCGCCTTGTCCCATTCGAAACCGCCCGTGGCGAGGACCACGGCGTCGTTCGCGTGGATCTGCTCTCCGGATTCGAGCTCGACGCCGGTCACCCGGCTTTCGTCCGTAAGGAGCCGGTGCCCTCGCGCGCCGGTGGCGAGAGCGGCGCCGTCGCGCACTAGGCTGGCGAGCAGCATCGACACGAGAGCCTGACCCTTGGCGACCAGTCCGTCACCTTGGCGGCGGTTCAGCTCCTCCCAAGGAAACTTGGTGAAGGCGCCCCAGGTTTCATATTCCTGCATCGTGAAGGGCGCGCGCCCATCGGTGCGGACGTGGTCGCTCAAAGTGCCGAGCGCGTCGCGCTTGTTGAACAACTGCGGCTCCACGGTGCGGCCGCCTTCCACGGCGCCGGGCAGGTCCTGGCGGTAGTCCGGGAAGTTGTCGAGGAAGATGAAGCGAAGTCCGCACTGCTCCTCGACAAAGCGGAGCATCTGGTCACCGTAGTTCAGGGCGGCATCGAGGAGTTCGGCGCGGCCGCGGCCGCGTGCTACGGCTCGCACATACTCGGCCGCGGCCTCTTTCGAATCGGTGATTCCGGCGTCGCGGGCGTGATGGTTGTCTGCTACCCACAGCATTCCGCCGGACACCGCGGAGGTACCGCCCAGCAGGCCGCTTTTTTCGAGGACGACGACGGACTTCCCAGCGCGCGCGGCCGTGGCCGCCGCGGTAAGGGCCCCGGCGCCGGAGCCGACAACGACGACGTCGTAGTTGTCCGACTCGGTCCCATGGACGAATTTCATTTTGTTACCTTTCGAAGAGGTTCTGTTCGAGGTGTCGCCGCGACGATCAGACGGCGGTGTAGCCGCCGTCGATCACGAGTTCCGAACCCGTGGTGAATCGGGATTCGTCCGAGGCCAGGTACAGCACGCCGTAGGCGATCTCATTGGGCTCGCCTTGCCGGGGCAGGGGATTGGAGCCCACCAACTGCTTGTAGTAGGCCTCGGGCCCTATGTCGGATTGCTCGGCGGAGCGGCGGCTCATGCGGGTGTTCATCGAGCCCGGATGGATGGAGTTCACCCGGATTCCGTACGCGCCGTAGGCCGCTGCGTCGGATTTGCTGAGGAGCCGGACCGCGCCCTTGGTTGCGTGGTAGAGCGGCACGTTCCTGCCGCCGGTGATACCGTGGATGGACGAGAAGTTGATGATGCTGCCGGCCCCCTTGCCGATCATTCCCGGGACCACGTGCTTGGTCATGAGCCAGACGCCCTTGACGTTGACGTTGAAAATGAGGTCGAAATCCGGCACCGAGGCAGTGTGGGATGCCCCGGCCGGGCCGATGATTCCGGCGGCATTGACCAGGATGTCGGGAGCGCCGAGGTCGTCGCTTACCCGCCGGATCGCTTCGGCAACGCTGTCCTCGCTAGTGACATCGACGTCGTACTCTTTGATGCTTTGATGACTGACCGCGGCAGGAATTCCCGCCACGTCAAGGCTCGCGACCTTTGCCCCGTGCTGGGCGAGGAGCGCCGCGGTGGCGCTTCCGAGGTCCCCGCGTCCCCCGGTTACGACGGCGGTCTTCCCGCCCACGCGATGTGGTGTCTGGTTCATTGTGGTGCTCCTCCTGCCGCGACAGTGCGGCCTCTTGCTGCGTCTTAGCAGAGTCGCAGGGGAGCTGTGACGGGAACCACGGGATTGCCGATGAACGGAAAATCTATCCTTAGTGGCTTTGCCTGAGGGTGCCCTTGAGTTTGCCGCGCCAGCCCAAGGCCCGGGAGATACCGCGGGCGGCGGTCATGAGGACGGGCACGCGGGCGGCGGTGTTTTCCTCGTCCCGCGGCACCACCACGCTGAGGGCGGCCACCACCGTACTGTCCGAGCCATAGACGGGGACGGCTATGCCGCTGGATTCGGGCACGATCACCCCGGGCATGGCTGCGAAACCGCGTTGCCTGATCTCGGCCAAGTGGCGGCGCAGGGCAGCGGGGTCGGTGAGGGTTGTTTCGGTGTACTTGGTGAGGGGGCGGGACAGGATCATGTCCTGGTAGGCGGAGGGAGAATGAGCTAGGAGCACCATTCCGGACGACGTCGCATGCACGGGAAGGCGGCCCGCGATCTTGGTGATGTCCACGATGGTGGAGGTGCTGCCGAGCCGTTCGATATACAGGACCTCGTCCGAATCCAACACGCCGAGGGTGGTGCTGTGCTGGACCACCGATTGCACATCCTCCATGAATGGCAGTGCCGCTTCCCGCAGGCCTAGCGTCTTGGATCCTCGGGACGCGAGCTCCCACATCCGGGTTCCGAGCTGGATGTTCCCCTTCGGATCGCGCTCAAGGAGCCGCTCGAGCAGGAGTTCGTCGACCAGCCGGTACGTCGTGGTGACGGGAAGCCCGGTACGGCGGCCAAGTTCGGCCACGCTCATGGATGTGTGTTTGTCGTCGAAGGCGCTGATGATCGTGATGAACCGCCTGATGATCGATTCGCCCGATGCCGAGTTGGCCACAGTTCCTCCTGAAGGATTCCCACTCAATGGTAATCACGCTCCCCGTCCGAGCGTCCAAGGTGTGTCCTGAAGCCTGGCAATCTGCCGGCTGGCCGCACCGAAGCGGGCAGCGGGCAGCCGATGGAATGGAGCAAGAACCGTGAGTAAGACCGTTGCATGTGATGTCCTGGTCATTGGCTCGGGCGTAGCCGGAATGGCCGCGGCGCTGAAGGCCGCTGCCCAAGGGCTGAACGTGATTGTTGCCGAGAAGGACCGGTACTTCGGCGGCACCACTGCTATTTCCGCCGGTTGGGCCTGGGTCCCGGGAAACAAGCAGGGCATGGAGCAAGGAGATACCCGCGAGGATGCGGAAACCTACTTGAGGAACCTCGCCCCGGAGACCTTCAACGAAGCAGGGGTCCGCGACTTCCTGGATACCGTTCCCGAAGCGGTCTCCTTCTTCGAGAATGAGACCGAGGTGAAATTCACCTACCCGGAGAAGGCCCCGGACTACCAGATGGACCTGCCCGGAGCGAAGCTTTCGGGCCGTGCGATCCTTCCGCGGGACGTTGACGCGAGGGTTCTAGGGGACAAGCGGCTCCTGATGCAGCCGTACATGAGTTCCTACACCGTGTTCGGCTACATGCCGCAGGTTGGGCCGGACATCAACGAGTTCTTCCACGTCAACCAATCGATCAAGTCCTTCGTCTATGTCGCGAAGAAGCTGTTGCGCACGTGGTTCGACGCGGCCCGCTACAAGCGTCCCGTCCTGCGCTCCAACGGGAACGCCCTGATGACGCGGATGGTCAAGAGCGCCGATGATTTGGGAGTGCGTTTGTGGAATGCCTCGCCCGCGCTTTCACTTACCCGTGGCGACGACGGCGCCATCACCGGGGCGGTCATCGGCGGTGAACATGCCGCTACCGTGACAGCCCGGATGGGGGTCGTCCTGGCTGCGGGCGGATTCTCGGGCAATAAGAAGTTGCGGCAAGAGTACTTCCCTCACGACGTCGACGGCGACGACCACTTCACGCCGACCCTCGGCCACGGCGGAGATGCTGCAAACCTGGCGATCAGCGCCGGCGGCCGCATCGACGACTCCGTGTTCAGCGTGGGATCCTGGGCGCCGGTGACGGTTTTCAAGTACCTCAATGGCGCCCAGCGACTTTTCCCGCACCTGCGCGCCATCGGGCTCCCGGGCCTGATCGCCGTCGACCGCCATGGCAAGCGCTTCGGAAACGAGGCGCTGAGCTATCACGACTTCGGCGGGGCGATGATCGCGCATAACAAGGGCGAGGACAAGACGTTCGGCTACGTGATCGGCGATGCCAAGACGATGCACAAGTACGGCATCGGGTACGCCAAGCCCTGGCCCATGCCGCGCGGCTATTTCTACCGGACCGGATATTTGGTCAAGGGGAACACCCTTGAGGAGCTCGCGGGCAAGCTCGGCATCGACGCCGAGGGCCTAAAGGCGACCGTAGCCGAATTCAACCCCGCGGCAGAGCGTGGCGAGGATCCGGCCTTTGGCCGCGGCTCCACCCTGTACAACCATTTCCGGGGCGACATGGAACACCTACCGAACCCGAACCTCGCTCCGGTCGGCCAGGGGCCGTACTACGCCGCGAAGATCCAGATGGGTGACCTGGGTACTTTTGCCGGAATCGGTGTCAATGAACGCTCCGAGGTGGTGACGGCCGAAGGCGCCCCTGTTCCCGGCCTGATCGCCGTCGGAGCGGCGGCGGTCAGCGTTTTCGGCGGCGGTTACCCGGGCTACGGCTCGCACATCGGCCCGGCCCTGGTGTTCGGATACAGGGCTGGCCGCGACATTGCCAAGCTCGCTGCGGAGCGTGGGATATCCCGGATCGCTGCGAGCTGAGGACACGGCCGCCCGCGGGCGCTGCGGTCCTGGCGCTGCCGCCCGCGGGCGCCACGTAGGAGAATTTCACTATGGCGAATTCCCCAACAGGTGAATCCGTGATCAGCCGGGTGGTGCGTCTTTTGAGTGCGTTTGACCGGGATTTGCCGAGCATGACGCTGTCCGGCCTTGCGCGCCGGGCGGACCTGCCGCTGACCACCACCCGCCGGCTGCTTGAAGACTTGGTCCTGCACGGCCTCATTGAAAGGCTTCCCGACGGCGATTTGCGGCCGGGGCTGCGGATGTGGGAGCTCGCTGCGCGCGCTTCACGGGCCCTGAACCTCCAGGAGTTGGCACTTCCGTTCATGGAGGATGTCCAGGCGACGGTCCACCAGCACACCACCCTGGCGGTGTTGAACCAAGGCGCCGTGCTGTACGTTGAGCGTCTGTCATCGCCGGATTCCAAGCTCAACGCGGCGCACATCGCCCAAAGAATGCCCATTCACGCGGCATCCTCCGGCCTGGTTTTGCTCGCGTATTCTCCGCCAGCCTTCCAGGACGAGGTACTCTCTGCCCCACTGGCGAAGGTGACTCCTGAGACGATCACGGATCCCTTGCTGATCCGGAAGCATCTGGCGGAGATCCGGCAGCGCGGCTACGTTGCCCTCCCCGGAATCGGCGTTACCGAATGGACAGGCATCGCCGTGCCGGTCTTCGGGGCCAACAACGAAATTGCCGCGGCATTGAACGCGATTGTTCCGCGGGACGAAGCGGACATTCCATACACGGTTCCTGCGCTGCTGACGGCTGCGCATGGCATTTCCCGCGCCCTGAAATCCGCCACGTCTTCGCCGCGCCGCTGACGGTTTTCGGCAACTTGGGCCGATGAACGGAAGTCCTGTGGGCGGGGGCGGGCCGCCGTCGTCATTGTGTATGAGACACGGATCACTATCCCCGGAAAGAAGGACGATGATGTCTGCTCCCATCACAGAAAAAACCAGCGGACCAACTGTGCTGCCTCCGTATTCCCATGAATTGGACTGGCCGGAAGGAATGGCCCCGTTCAAAGTGGTCGACGATGGATCGCAAGGAGATCCCTACGCGCACTATGAATGGATGCGGGAGAACGCTCCCGTCCTTCGGGCTTACTCGCCGGTCTCCGACGTCTGGTTCATCTCCCGGTACGACGACGTCCGCAAAGCGATGCGGGCACCCAAGGTCTTCTCCTCCCAAGTGGTGGACCCGGTTCCGTTGACCTTCTTGACCCTGTTCGATGCTCCGAACCACACCCGCCTACGCCAAGTAGTGGCGCAGGCCTTCACTCCGAAAGCCATTGCCCGCTTCGAGGAGCGGGTCCGGGAAAATGCGCACAAATACCTCGATCCCATGATCGCTGCCGGAGGCGGGGACGCCGTGGACGACTACGCCATTCCACTGAGCATGTCCACCATCAGTGCCCTCCTTGATGTGCCCGCCGCGGACTTCGAGAAGATGAAGTTCTGGTCCGACGAGACGTTCAGCTACTTCGGCAGGCTCGCCCGCAATGCGGAGGGGACCGGCACGGATGAACAAAGCACCTTCGAGTTCTTCGCCTACCTGAAGGACACCATGGAACGCCTCTACCGCGAGGAGAGCGAGTCCGTGGGCGGCCACATCGCGAGGATATGGAAGGAAGGCCTGCTCAGCGAGAAGGAGGCCAAGGAATTGTGCGCGTTCGTCTTCGTTGCTGGACACGACACGACGACGATCCTGCTCGCGAACGCCTTCAGGCTCTTCAGCGAACATCCTGAATTGCTGGACCGGATCCGCGAGCGTCCCGAGGACGCAAACCTCTTCCTCGAGGAGTTGGCCCGCTACCGGGGGACAGTGCAGCGCGTCAGCCGCATCACCACTGAGGAAGTCGAAGTCGCCGGGATAACCCTGCCTGCCGGAGCCATCGTCCGACTCCTGCCGGCCGCGGCCAACCGGGACAGCGCCAAGTATCCCGACGGCGAGACGTTCGACATCGACCGTAACAACGACGGCCACTTGGGCTTCGGCCACGGCGTGCACAGCTGCCTCGGAGCCCCCTTGGCCCGGCTGGAAACCCTAGTGACGATCGAAATCCTGGCGCAGAAACTGGGTGCCCTGATCCTCGATCAGGACAAGCCGATTGAGTACGTTCGCGGAAACAACCTCACGAACTCGGGCCCGGAACACCTGCACGTGAAACTGGAGAAGTTCAATGCCTGAGCAGCAGATCCCGAATGAGCACCAGCAGCCCGTGGTCATCATCGGTGCCGGCCATTCCGGCGTCGCGGTTGCGGCGGGACTCCGCACCCGGGGGTGGCGCGGCCGCATCCTGCTGCTCGACGCCGAAAAGGAGACGCCGTACGAGCGCCCACCGCTGTCGAAGGAACTCCTGAAGGCTGGCGCCCCTGACGAATCCACGTTACTGCGCAAGGAAAAGTTCTTCCTGGACAAGGGCATTGAACGGCTGGGAGGACTCAGTGTCGAGTCCATCGACCGTTCTGGCAAAGCTGTCATCCTCTCCGACGGCAGCCGCCACGCCTACCACCGCCTCGTGATTGCCACCGGTTCACGGGCCCGGGCCTTGACCGTTCCCGGCGCCGATCTCCCAGGTGTCTTGGCTTTGAGGACCAAGGACGACGCGCTCGAACTCAAGCGCGTCCTGGTCGCAGACGCCCGCGTTGCGATCATCGGTGCCGGCTACATCGGCTTGGAAGTCGCAGCCGCCGCGGCTGCGCGGGGCTGCCAAGTCACGGTCCTCGAGTTCCAGGACCGGGTCATGAGCAGGGTTACCTCGGCTCCCGTTTCCTGCTTCTTCGAGAATATCCACCGAGAAAAGGGTGTCCGCTTCGTCTTCGGCGCCGCGGTCACCGCCATCGAGGGAGTAGGCCGGGCCGAGCACGTACAGACGGCCGACGGCGCCCGGTTCCCCGCCGACGTCGTCCTCGCCGGAATCGGCGTGGTCCCCAACCAGGAGATCGCCGAAGCTGCCGGGCTGAACTGCAAGGACGGAATCTTGGTGGACGACCACGGCCGCACCTCAGAGCCGGAAATCTACGCCGCTGGCGACGTCACCCGCTTCACGAGCAGAATCGACGGCCAAAGCCAGCGGCTTGAGTGCATCCAGAACGCGATGGCCCAAGCGGACAGCGTGGCCGCGCACATCACCGGCCAAACGCCCTCGGAGCCCGAGATTCCCTGGTTCTGGACCGTTCAGCACGGCGTCCGCCTGCAGACCGCGGGTGTGCGGCACCCCGACGACGACATCATCGTGCGGGGAACGCCCGCGGACGGAAAGTTCTCGGTGGTCTATCTGCGGAAGGGGCGGCTTTCCGCCGTCGACACCGTGGGAGGCCTCAGTGACTTCCGCCCGGCCAAGAAACTCATCGCCCAGGCGGCGGCAATCGATCCCGCGCTCGCCGCGGACCCCAGCATTCCATTGACTGGCGCTGCATTGCAGCCCTCGCATTAAAGGACCCACCATGAGCAACAACAAAGTAACCGTCGTCGACCGTGAAGGCGCCACCCACGACCTTGAGTGGGAGCCGGACCAGACCCTCATGGAGGCCCTCCGGGACAACGACCTTCCGGTACTGGCCTCCTGCGGCGGCACCGCATCCTGCGCAACCTGCCACGTGTTCCTGGAAAAGGACGTGTTCGAAAACTTGTCTGAACGCAGCGAGGATGAACTCGAACTGCTCGTCGAAGCCGAGGGCTACCAGGAATTCGGCTCCAGGCTCTCCTGCCAGGTCGACTTCAGCCAGAATCTCGACGGCGCCACAGTCACGCTGGCGCCTGAGGGGTAGGCGCTAGGAGCGCTGGCCCTGTCCGGGCAGTTTGTACCGGATGCCCCAGCTGGCTTCCCAGGCCTCCCCGGGTTCGAGCCAGCGCAGGCCTTCGCCACTGTTGAAGGCATCGGCGGGCGCCGTCATGGGTTCAACCGCGACGGCAGTCACCATGCCGCCGTCGGTGGCGAAGTCCGTGGTGGTGAAGGCCTGGACGTAGCCGAAGGAGGCATCCATGGACATTTGCACTTGGCTGCCGTCTGGCGCTTCGAGATAGTGCAGCGAGCTTCCGTCCTCCTCACGGCGGACGTCGCTCCAGGCGTCGTCGAGGTCAACTGAGCCAACCAGCTGGCCCATGCGGAAGTCGTTCCTGGTTCCGGCGACGTCCGTGGTGATTCCGCTTGGGTTGAGGCGTTCGTCCACCTCGATGTGGGTATCGGCGTTGATGTAGAGGGTGAGTTCTTCCGTGGGCACGCTGCCCAGTTTGAGGAAAGGATGCGTGCCAAGCGCGACGGGTGCGGACCGGGTTCCGGTATTTTCCAAGCGGTGTGTGACAAATAGGCCGTCCTCAACGAGTCGGTAGCGGACGGACGTCGACAGTTCGAAGGGGTACCCCGGCTGTGGCGAGATCCCGGCGTCGAGCGTTATGCTGTCCGTGGTGTGGGCGCTGACCCCGTAGGGAGAGTGCGTCAGCAATCCGTGCAAGGCATTGCCGTTTTCCGGCTCGGTGATGTCGAGTTGCTGGACGACGCCGTCGTAGCTCCATGTGCCGCCAGCCACCCGGTTGGGCCACGGGACCAGGACCCAGCCCGCGCACCACGGTGGTTTGGCGCCGGCGGGATAGTCCTGGATGAGGGCGACGCCGTCGACGTCGAGCTCCCGCAGGCTGGCGGCGATTTCCGTGACGACGGCGCGCTGGATGCGCCCGCCAATGCTTGCAGTGAGTTCAAAGTGTTCGCCCATGGGCGAACTGTCAGTGGACATAGTCGACCTTACTAAGGGGAAGCGCAGCTAAGGCGCCGGCGGGATCCGCGAGGAATTGCGTGAAGGCCAGTTCGGCGGCTCCAATCATCATCAGATCCGAGCCGAGGGCAGCCCGGTAGATCTTTACCTGACCGGCCGGGCCGTCCATCGCTTGGGATTGGAGCGAGCTGTCCAGCGTCCCGGGAGACAGCGCGTGCAAGATGCCGAGGAAGCCATCCAGGACGATCGCTTCCGGGTTGAAAGTGTTCACCGCATTCCGCAATGCGATGCCAAGATACTCGAGCTGGCGTGCAACTTCCGTGTCCACGGCCTCGCTGCTGTTCTGGCGAAGCGCTTGCTCAAGTTCACCGGCATCCCCGCCACCGATCCCGGCGAGTTCAAAAAGCGGTGACTGGGAGACTTCGGTTTCAAGGCAGCCCGTGGCCCCGCAATGGCAAGGTTTGCCGGACGAGCGGACAAAGGTATGTCCAAGTTCCCCGGCGTAGCCGGATGTTCCGCGAAGCAACTCCCCATCAGCGATGATTCCGCCGCCGATACCGCTGGCGCCACCGTTGAGGAAGATCAGGTTCTTCTGCCCCGCACCTGCCCCGAAGAGGAGCTCGCCTTCGGCGCCCAGCGATGCGTCGTTGGCCGCGTGGCATGGGTAGCCGGTGGCCTCGCCGAGCATGCGGGCCACCGGCTCATCGCGCCAGCCCAGATGCGGGGCATGCCGGACTACGCCGTCGTCGCGGTTGACGAGCCCGGGCACCGCGATACCCACGCCCATCACCCGGTACGAGGTATCGAGCTCGGACCGCATTCCCTCGATCACTGCGGCGGCGATGTTCACGGCTTCCTTGGCCGTCGGGATCCGCTCGGTGTCGAAACGGATCTTCTTCTGGACCTTCCCGCCGAGGCCGACAAGGCCGATGGTGACCGCATCGATCTCCGGGTTGACAGCAAGGGCAGCTATCGAGGGCCGCGGGTGGACGATCGGGCTGGGCCTGCCGACCTGCGCTTCACCGGAGGGCGCCGCCTCATACACCACTTCTAAGTTCACGAGTTGCCCTATCAACGCCCCTACCGTGGACCGGTTCAGGCCCGTGCGTTTCGTCAGCTGCGCACGGCTGAGTACGCCGTTGTGATGGACAAGGGAGGTCAGCAGCGCCATGTTGTTCCGCCGCGAAGGATCGGGCTCGCTGGCGGTGACGGGATTTCGGGTGGGGGAGGGCATCATCGCGACAATATCAGCTCCCAAACACCGTTCGGTCCAGGAAGTCGTTGCGGAACTTTCCAAAAGGATCCAGGCGCTCAGCCAGGGCGATGAAGTCGTTGAAGCGAGGGTACAAGGGCGCGACGGCGGCAGCACCGGCGTCGAACAGCTTGCCCCAGTGCGGCCTCGCCGCGAACGGAGCCAGTTCCGCCTCAAGCAGCGGCAGGATTGCTTCGACCGCCGGCTGGTCCTGGCGCCAGGTGAAGTGCAAACCGATGCCGTCGCGGCCGTAGTTGGCGCTCAGCCAGAGCTGGTCCGCCGCCACCGTGCGGATTTCGCCGACCAGCAGCAGGGGAGTCACGACGTCGGAGAGCCTGCGCATCGTGCGGAGGGCGTCCACTGCGTGCTCGCGGGGGATGAGGTACTCGCTTTGCAGCTCGTCACCTTGGCTGGGAGTGAATTCCATCCTGAAATGGGCCAGCCTGTCGGACCACGGCCCGGCAATGCCGAGCTGCTGCGTGCAGTTGCTGCCCGATACGCCGGGAAGGGGGTGCCGGGCTTCCGTTGCCGGGGTGCCACCGAAGAAATCCGAGATTGCCGGTGCCGGATCGCCGCTGCGCCTCTTGAGCCACGCTTGGCCCACTGTCTCCCCGCTCCAATCAGTGAACAGGCTGACGCTATAGGCCGAGGAGGTTATCTGGTCGAAGTTTTCCAGGACGAGATCCCAGTCGAGGTTTTCGAAGACGCTCTGGGCGACGTCGAAGCTTGGCTGGATGTCCAGGGTCAGTTTGGTGACGATGCCGAGTGCGCCGAGTCCCACCACCATCCCATCGAAATCCTTGTCGCCGCGGCGCACACTGAGGATACTGCCGTCCGCCGTGACGAGTTCCAGACCGGCGACGGCGGTGGCCAGGTTGCCGTTGGCGTCACCGGAGCCGTGCGTGGCGGTGGCGACAGCCCCTGCCACCGAAATGTGCGGGAGCGATGCGAGGTTGTGAAGGGCGAAGCCTTGGCGCTGGAGTTCTGCCGCCAGGGTTCCGTAACGCGTGCCGCCGCTCACGGTGACGGTCATGTTCGCCGGATCCACAGTGATGCCGGGTTCCAGCTGGTCCAGCACCACGAGCGTGCCGTCCGTGTCCGCGATGGAGTTGAAGGAATGCCGGGAGCCCAGCGCGCGGATCTTCTTGGCGCCTGCCACGAGTCCCTGGAGCTCCTCCACGCTGGCGGGATGGGCGAGCTGCGGTGCCTGGTAGCTGTAGTTTCCTGCCCAGTTGCGTTCCGCCACCAGCTGATCAGTCACGGTTGAATCCTTCGTTCGAGGCTCTACGGCCTTATTTGATGTCCACCCAAACATAACGGCTGGGTCGGCCGGGCGCTAGATCTTTTAGGACTTTTTCGCCGGTGGGATGAAAAATTTTGCTTACTCCAAGTGGTTGACATCACGGAGATTCGTAATATGTTGGATAGCGAAACAAACTCCACATCGACTACCCGGAGCACTCAATGACGATTCAGCCCACCCGTGAAGACAAGTTCTCGTTCGGCCTTTGGACCGTGGGTTGGGAGGCGCAGGACCAATTCGGTTCCGCCACCCGCCCTCCCCTGGACACCGTGGAAGCCGTCAACCGGCTTAGCGACCTTGGCGCCTACGGCATCACTTTCCACGACAACGACCTGTTCCCCTTCGGCTGCTCGGCTGCCGATCGCCAGCGCGAGATCGACCGGTTGCAGGGAGCGCTCAAGGCCACGGGGATGATCGTTCCCATGGTCACCACCAACCTGTTCAGCCACCCCGTCTTCAAGGACGGCGGCTTCACGAGCAACGATCGCGGCGTCCGCCGCTTCGCCCTGCGCAAGGTGCTGGACAACATCGATCTCGCCGCTGAACTCGGCGCCGAAACTTTCGTCATGTGGGGCGGACGCGAAGGCAGCGAGTACGACGCCGCCAAGGACATCCGCGGGGCCCTCGAGCGCTACCGCGAGGCCGTCAACCTGCTGGGCGACTACGTCACGGACAAGGGCTACAACATCCGCTTCGCGATCGAACCGAAGCCGAACGAACCCCGCGGCGACATCCTCCTCCCCACCCTGGGCCACGCCCTTGCCTTCATCGAAACCCTGGAACGTCCCGAACTCGTAGGCATCAACCCCGAGACCGGCCACGAGCAGATGGCCGGGCTGAACTTCACGCACGGCATCGCCCAGGCCCTGTACCAGGGCAAGCTCTTCCACATCGACCTCAACGGCCAGCGCAGCATCAAGTTCGACCAGGACCTGGTGTTCGGCCACGGTGACCTGCAGAACGCTTTCTCCCTGGTGGACTTGCTCGAAAACGGCGGTCCCGACGGCGGCCCCTCCTACCAGGGCCCGCGCCACTTCGACTACAAGCCCAGCCGCACTGAGGACATCGATGGCGTGTGGGACTCTGCGGCCGCGAACATGCAGACCTACTTGCTGCTCAAGGAGCGCGCCAAGGCATTCCGTGCCGACCCTGAGGTCCAGGAAGCCCTCCAGGCATCACGGGTGGCTGAAATCAACGAGCCCACCCTGAATCCGGGCGAAGGCTACGAGCAGTTGCGTGCGGACAAGTCCGCGTACGAGGACTTCGACGTCGACGCCTACTTCGGCGGCAAGGGCTTCGGATTCGTGAAGCTCCAGCAGCTCTTCATCGAGCACCTTCTCGGAGCACGCTGATCCCGTGGCCACTGCTTCCTTGAACCTTGTTGCCGGGGTTGATTCCTCTACTCAAAGCTGCAAAGTGGTGGTCCTGGACGCGGAAAGCGGTGAGCTTGTCCGTTCGGGGCGAGCGAGCCACCCGGACGGGACGGAGGTCCATCCGGACGAGTGGTGGCGGGCGCTGTCTGAAGCGTTCGACGACGCCGGCGGCCTGGCCAATGTCAGCGCACTGTCCGTAGGGGGCCAGCAGCACGGCATGGTGCTGCTGGACCGCGAGGGCAATGTGGTGCGGCCGGCGTTGTTGTGGAACGACACCCGCTCTGCCGGATCCGCGGAGGATCTCACCGCAGAAGTAGGGGCGGAGGACTTCGCCCAGCGGACCGGGCTGGTGCCGGTGGCTTCATTTACGATCACGAAGATCCGCTGGATCAGGGACCACGAGCCCGAAAGCATGGCCAAGGTGGCCGCCGTCGCGCTCCCTCACGACTGGCTCACGTGGCGTCTCCGCGGTTACGGTCCAGCGGGCTCAAGCCCGCTGGGGCCAGACCTGGACGAACTCACCACCGACCGCTCGGACGCCAGCGGCACCGGCTACTGGAGCCCGCTGACTGGACGCTACGATCTCGACCTGTTCAAACTGGCATTCGGCCAGGACGCACGGGAAGCCTCGGGCGGGTCACCGACGGCGGCGCCCGGCGTCGTCGTCGTGCCCCGTGTGCTGGGCCCGGGCGAAACCGCGGGGCGTGTGCACCCGGCGTGTTTCGGGGGTACTAGCGCAAGCAGTGCTGTCGAGGGCGGGATCGTGCTCGGCGTCGGGGCGGGGGACAACGCCGCAGCGGCGCTTGGGCTCGGAGCCAAACCCGGCGACGTCGTGGTGTCCGTGGGTACCAGCGGTACAGTGTTCGCCGTCGACTCTTCACCCGGGCACGATGCGAGCGGGACCGTGGCGGGCTTCGCCGATGCGAGCGGTGAGTATTTGCCCATCGCGGTGACCCTGAACGCCGCCCGAGTGCTCAGTTCGGTTGCCGCAGTGCTCGACGTCGATTTCGACGAGCTGTCCAGGCTCGCCCTTGAAGCTGAGCCTGGCTCGGGAGGCGTGGTGCTGGTGCCGTATTTCGAAGGGGAACGGACTCCCAATCTGCCTCACGCGAAGGCCAGTTTCCACGGCCTCAGCATCGCCTCCACCACCCGGCCGAATATCGCCCGGGCCGCCATCGAAGGCATGCTGTGTGGACTCGCCGGAGGGCTGGATGCGCTGCGTGACCAGGGTGTCCGTGCGGAACGATTGCTGCTGATTGGCGGTGCCGTACAGAATCCTGCCGTGCAACGGATTGCGGCCCAGGTGTTCGACCTCCCCGTGGTCGTTCCGAGTCCCGGTGAATACGTGGCCCGAGGGGCGGCTGTGCAGGCAGCGTGGGCGCTCGCAGGGTTCCGCCCGGACTGGCCTGTGGCCCTGGACGCCACACCTGAGCCGGATTTCCGAGCTTCGATCGGCCAGAACTACCGGAAGGCCAGTGTGCGCGTTGACACCGACGCCTGAACCGCTGCTCGTCAGGACGCCGCTTCTGGATTCCCTGGACCAAGATCCGGTGCCTGCATCGGGCGATCCCGTCCGGTGGGGAGTCATTTCCACCGGACGGATCGCGTCGACCGTCGTGCAGGACCTCGCGCTCCTGCCCGACGCCGTCCTGCAGTCTGTGAGTTCCCGGACCCAGGAAAACGCGGAGGCGTTTGCCGCCGAGCACGGTTTCCAGGGCGCCTATGGCGACGACGGCGGGCTTCCGGGATACCAGCGTCTGCTCCAGGATCCTGCGGTAGATGTTGTCTATGTGGCAACGCCGCACACGAGGCACTATGCGGTGACGAGGGCTGCCCTTGAAGCCGGGAAGCACGTGTTGTGCGAGAAACCGTTGACCATCAGCGCCCGTGAAGCAGCGGATCTGGTCCGGCTGGCCCGTGAGAGAAGTCTGTTCCTGATGGAAGCCGTATGGACCCGCTTCCTGCCGAGCGTGCAACGGGCAGCGGAAATCATCGCATCCGGCGAACTCGGCGAGATCCGCTGGGTGCAGGCAGACCTCGGGTTTCCGGCGCCGTCTCATCCCGAATCCCGGCTCTGGAGGCGCGAAGACGGGGGAGGCGCCTTGATGGACGTTGGTGTCTATCCCCTGACGTGGGCGCTGTTTAGCCTGGGACGCCCCAACTCGTTGTTGGCCACGGCGCACATCACGGATGGCGGAGTGGATTCCGAGACCGCACTGACGTTGTCCTACTCGTCGGGGGCGCAGGTCCAGGCCATGACGTCATTGACCGCGGCCACCCCGCAGACGGCCACCGTATGCGGCACGAAGGGGATGCTGCACTGCAATGCGCCCCTGTTCAATCCAAGCGAGCTAACCATCACCTCCGGCTCCGGCGAGCAACGTGTGGAGAAATTCGCTACGGTCGGCCATGGCTATACGTACCAGTTGCGCGAAGTGATTCGCTGCCTGCAGGAGGGCCTGCTCGAGAGCCCCACGATGCCGTTGGCGGATACCCTGACCACCATGTCCCTGCTGGATGAAGCACGCAGGCAAGCGGGAATCAGCTACCCGGGGGACTAGGGGCAGGGCAGCACCTCGGCAAGTGACCAGCGCCGCACGGCACGGTCCAAATGGCCCGGAACCGCGGAACCCTGAATGATGATGAAGATCACCTTGTCAAAACAGGATCCTGGAGGAAACATGCCCGCCACGCCGTCGCCCGGGAGAGTGGGCGATGTCCGCAGGCAGAACCTGGCACTCGTGCTCGACGGGATCCAGGGGAACGGCGGGGCCACGCGCGCGCAGCTTGCCGCGGAAAGCGGCCTGACGAAGGCCTCCGTTTCGAGCCTGGTAGCCGATCTGCTTGAGTCCGGCCTGGTGCTGGAAACAAGTGTCACCCGCGACGGCGAACGGGGACGGCCCGGAACCGGTCTTGTCCTCAATCCGGCTCGCGGCGCTTTGGCCGCGGAAATCAATGTGGACTACCTCGCGGTGGGAGTCCTGGACTTCGCAGGGAAACTGGTCTTCCACGAAACCCTTGAACGGCACAACCGTGGGAGCCGGCCTTCCGACATCCTGCCGCTCCTCGTCGCGATGGCTCAGCGGGCAGCGGCAAAGGCGGCGGACGCGGGCGTCGAGCTTCTTGGCGGGGAACTGACGGTGCCCGGATTGGTGGATACGGAACACAACGTGGTGGTGGCCGCACCGAACCTGGGGTGGGCCGACGTCGGGCTGTCCGAAGAGCTGCCCCGGCTCCTGCCCGAAGCCCCCTTCGGAGTGACCCTCTCGAACGAGGCCAATAGCGCCGCGCTCGCGGAACTCTGGTTTGGCCACGGCGCAGATCACGGTACAAGGGATCGGTTCCGGGACTTCCTGTACATTTCCGGCGAAGTGGGCGTTGGTGGCGGCCTGGTCATGGCTTCCCAGCTCTTCGACGGCCCCCAGGGTCATGCCGGTGAGATCGGGCATGTGGTGGTGCATCCCGACGGCCCGCTGTGCGCCTGCGGCGGCCACGGCTGCCTTGAAACGTTCGCGGGCCAGGACGCCATATATTCCGCTGCTGGAATGGATCGGGATTCGACCACGCGGCATATGGCCCACTTGCTGCAACTTGCCCACGACGGCGACGAACTCGCGGTTTCAGCGGTGGAACAGGCCGGACGGTATCTCGGAATCGCGGTGGCCTCCACAGCGCGGGTGGCGAACATTTCCGCCGTCGTGCTGGGCGGTCATTTCGCCGTACTCGAGGAGTGGATCGCTCCCGCGCTGCGCCGGAGCTTGGACCACCACGCACCGGGACTGATCCCGGAAGGAAACCTGGCGTTCTCCGGACTGGGGCAGACGGGGGACCTCAGGGGCGCCGCAGCAACCTCAGTCCGGAGAATTTTGAGCCAGGCCTACGAACTGATTCCCTGAACCTCCGCGAGCGGGGCCGCCAGCGCGGTCAGCTCCACGAGGTCCGGCCGTGCCACCGTGCTTTCGATCGACACCGCTGAGCCATTGTGGGCGGATGCGAGCACCGATTCCATGACCTCGAGCGCGTGGAACGCCAGTTGGCCGCCCGCGCGCGGCTCGGCGCCGGCCGGGGTGGCGGCGAGGTCGGCGATGCCGAAGCCCCTGCCCGAATCGATGTAGCCGGCCGAGACCGGAAGGGTCTGCCACGAGTCGGTGCCAAGGGTGAAGAGCTGGACGTCGCCGTCGAAGTGGTTCGGATCGGGAACCACCAGGGACCCTGCCGCGCCGTGGATCTCGATGTTGGCCGACTTGGTTTTCACCGCGTCGAAGCTCATCACCAGCGTGGACAGGGCGCCGGAGGCGTGGACCAGGACCCCGGTCACGTGCGAATCGATGGTCACCGGAATCACCTCGCCCTCGCGCGGGCCAGAACCAATGGTGCGCGTATTCCGTGTGTGGCTTGCGGCCCCAATGACCGAGACCACCGGGCCCAGCAGCGTGACCAGGGCGCTCACGTAGTAGGGACCCATGTCCAGCAGCGGTCCGCCGCCGGGCTGGTAGTAGAAGTCCGGGTTGGGGTGCCACCGCTCATGTCCCGGGGTCACCATGGTCGCCGTGGCCGAGATCGGCGTCCCGATCAGGCCGTCGTCGATCGCTTTGCGGGCGGTCTGGATTCCGGTGCCGAGCACCGTGTCCGGCGCGCAGCCGACCACGACGCCGGCCTCCCGCGCCGCGTCCAGCACTTGCCGTGCCTCGGCGGTCGTCGCAGCGAGCGGCTTTTCCCCGTACACGCTCTTGCCGGCGGCAATCGCCTTCAAAGCGATCGGCGCATGCGCGGCCGGAATCGTGAGGTTCAGGACGAGTTCGACGTCGTCCGCCGCCAGGAGCTCGTCGACCGTCACCGCGCGGACGCCGTCGTAAGAATCCGCGACCGCCTGCGCCCGTGCGGGATCGAGGTCCGCGACGGCTACCAGGTCAATCGCTTCCAGTCGTCGGAAATTTGCCAGGTACTGGGCAATGATGGCCCCGCAGCCGATGATTCCTACTTTTAGCGAGTTGCCCACAGCATGCCCCTTTCGATGATGGTGCGGACGTTGCTGTCCTGGAGGATTTCCACGCGGTGGCCCGGGGTGCAGACGAAGATCCGTCCTTCGGCCCACTGCCGGGTCCAGATCGCAGGGGAGGTGACCTCCCGGTTCCACTGGTCCCAGTCGCGGACCTTCTGGGTGGTGGTGGCGAGGACGTCGATGTAGTCGTCAGACAGGACCCAGTACTGCTCGGTGACCAAATCGAAGTCGCCGATTCCCTGCGTGATGGGGTGGCTCTCGGCGGCAGGCAGCATGTTCACTGTGTACGGCACGTAGTTGTCCGACTGTTCGCCGGTGCGTTCGTCCGGATGTTTGCCGGGGTGGCAGGCGAACTGGCCGCCGATCATATGCAGGTAGTCTGAGTTGTTCCGGTAGGAATCGGCGATGCCGCCGTGCCAGCCGGCAAGTCCCGTGCCGTTTTCGACGGCGGTGCGGAGCCCCTCGAACTCGTCTTTCTCGATGGTGGACATGGTCATGCACTGCACGATCAGGTCCACGCCGGCCATATATGCCGAATCGGCATATACCTTCGGGGATTCCTCCACCCGGACGTCGTAGCCGTTGTCCTTGAGGAACGGGATGAAGAGTTCTGTGGCTTCGAATGGCTGGTGGCCATCCCAGCCGCCACGGACCACCAGGGCGGTCTTCTTGTCAGTCATGGTTTCCTTTGCATAGAAATACGGCCGGAGAGCCGAAAACGAATGGTCAGCGGCTTGAGAAGGCCGCGTCGAAAGCGGCGACAGGCGGGGCGATGGCTGCGAGTTCCCGGACCATGGCCAGGGATTGCGGTGCTCCCACGAGGCGGTCCATGCCGGCGTCTTCCCACTCGACGCTGGTTGGACCCTCGTAGCCGATCGCATTGAGCGTCCGGAAGATCGGCTCCCATTTCACGTCGCCATGGCCTGCGGTGACGAAGTCCCAGCCCCGGCGCGGGTCCGCCCATGGAAGGTGGGATCCGAGCCGGCCATTGCGGCCATTGAGCTGGCGGACGGATTCCTTGACGTGCACGTGGAAGATCTTCGGCGCGAAATCCTGGAGGAACATCACCGGGTCCAGGTCCTGCCAGATGAAGTGGGACGGATCGAAGTTCAGCCCGAAGCTCTCCCGGTGGCCCACGGCTTCCAGGGCACGTTTCGTCGTCCAGTAGTCGTAGGCGATCTCGGAGGGGTGCACTTCCAGGGCGAAGCGGACCCCGACTTCGTCGAACACGTCCAGGATCGGGTTCCAGCGGTCCGCGAAATCCTGGTAGCCGCGCTCAATCATCGCCTCCGAGGCGGGCGGGAACATGGCCACTGCCTTCCAGATGGAGGAGCCCGTGAATCCCGTGACGGTCTTGACGCCGAGGCGTGCCGCGGCCCGTGCCGTGACCTTCATGGCCTCGGCAGCGCGTTGGCGTACCCCTTCAGGATCGCCATTGCCCCAAACCTCGTCGGAGAGGATGTCCCGGTGGCGCTCATCGATGGGGTCGTCGCACACGGCCTGGCCCGTGAGGTGATTGGCAATCGCGAAGACCTTCAGGCCGTTCTTCTCGAGGATGTCGAGGCGTTCCTGGACATAGCCGTCGTCCACGGAAGCGCGGTAGGGATCGAGGTGGTCGCCCCAGCAGGCGATTTCGAGCCCGTCGAAGCCCCACTCGCCGGCAAGGCGGGCGACCTCTTCGAACGGCAGATCGGCCCATTGGCCGGTGAACAGTGTGATGGGTCTTGTCATCGGGGTTTCCTCCTAGACTTTCTGCCAGCGGCTGGACTCTGCGGCGCTGCCTTCCACGGCGGCCAGGACTTTTTGCACCTGCAGGGCATCAGCGAACGACGGCGAGGGCTGCTCGCCTGCGCCGATCGCGGTCACGAGGTCCACCACTTGGTGCGTGAAGCCGTGCTCGTATCCGAGGCCATGCCCGGTGGGCCACCAGTTGCCGACATAGGGGTGTTCGGGTTCCGTCACGAAGATCCGGCGGAATCCGGCGTCGGGGGATTCCGCGGCGTCGTAGAAGGACAGGACGTTCATCTCTTCGAAGTCGAACGCGAGGGACGCCTTGGTCCCGTTGACCTCCAGGCGCATGGCGTTCTTGCGTCCCAGCGCGAACCGCGTGGCCTCGAAGACCCCGACGGCGCCCGCGGAAGTAGTGCCGCCGTCGAGCCCGTCGCCAGAAAAGCGGGCGGTGAAAATGGCGGCGTCATCGACGGTGACCGTGCCGCGCGGCGCATCCGCGCCGACATCGCCGTGGCCGCCCAACCCGACGAGGTCACCGGCGAGCGGCCGTTCGTGGACGAACGTTTCCAGGAGCGCAGAAACGCCTGTGATCTGCTGCCCCGTGACCCACTGCGCGGCGTCGATGCTGTGCGCTCCGATGTCGCCCAAGGATCCCGATCCGGACTTGGACTTGTCCAGCCGCCAGGTCATGGGCGCGTTTTCGTCGCTGAGCCAGTCCTGCAGGTACTGTGCCCGGACGTGCCGGATGTTTCCGAGCCGGCCCTGTTCGACCATCCGCTTGGCCAGCGCCAACGCGGGGGTGCGGCGGTAGCTGAACCCGCACATCGAGATCACACCGCGAAGGGCTGCGGCCTGGGCGGCTTCTGTCATGCGCTCCGCCTCGGCCACGGAATTGGCCAGCGGCTTCTCGCAGAGCACGTGCTTCCCGGCTTCAAGGGCTGCGATCGCGATCTCGGCGTGCGTGTTGCCCGGGGTGCAGATGTCGATGAGGTCGATGTCGTCCCGTTCGATGAGCCGGCGCCAATCCGTCTCCACGGATCCCCAGCCGAGCTTGCGCGCGGCGGCCCGGACGCCGTCGTCGTTCCGGCCGCACAGTGCGGTGAGCTGGGGGTCCAGCGGGAGATCGAAGAACCGCGGCGCTGTCCGCCAGGCGTGGGAGTGGGCGGCACCCATGAACGCGTAGCCGACCATGCCGACCCGCAAGGGCTTTGCGGTAGTCATTGTGTTTCCTTTCGTGCTTTTCAAGAAGCGTTGGCTATTTGCTGAATCCTGCGGTCAGTCCGCTGAGCAGCTGGCGGCGGGCCACCACATAGATGACCAGCAGCGGCAAGGTGGCGAGCACCACGGACGCCAGTACGGCGGGGATGTTGACACTGAATTCGCCCTGGAAAGTCCACAAGGACAGCGGAAGAACGCGGGTGGACGGGCTCTGGGTCAGGATCAGCGGGAACAGGAACCCGTTCCAGACTCCCAGCGCGTTGTAGATGCCAACAGTCACGACGGCGGGGCGCGTCATGGGCAGCGCGAGTCGCCACAGCATGGCCCAGTCCGAGCATCCGTCGAGCCGCATGGACTCGAACAACTCGTTGGGAACATCGCGCATGAAGTTGCTCAAGATGAGGACGGAAATAGGAATGGCGAACGCGATGGAGGGGAGGATCAGCGCCAACAAGGTGTCATAGAGATGCGCCTTGGTGATCATCCAATAGATCGGGATGATCGTGGCGTGCAATGGAATCGCCAAGCCAAGGAGGAACGTGTTGTTCGTCCACGTCAGGAACCGGCCCTTGCCCCGGACGATCGCGTAGGCGGCCATGAACGAGACCAGGAGCGCCGGCACGACGCTGCCGACTGTGACCACCAGGCTGTTGAAGAAGTACATGGCGAAGTCGTTGTCCAGGACCAGCTTGTAGTTGTCCAGGGTCGGCTCGGTGGGCGGCATCATCGGGTTCGAGGTGAAGAACCCGGCCTGGTTCTTCAGGCTGGTCACCACCACGTAGTAGATGGGAACGATGATGATCGCCAACCAAAGCCAGCCGCCCAGGCCGCCCAGATAGTTGGGGCGGAGCCGTCCGGGGCCTTTGGCGCCTTTTGATCGCTGGCCATGATTGTGGCCTTGCTTGTTGCTTAGCGCGGTGCGCCTTGCCGGCGGTGCGGGAATCTGGGTTGTGGAAGCCATCAGGCACCTTCCAATTGGCTTGCGTTGCGGTTCTTGCCACCGAGTCTTTGCAGGAGGAGGGCCAGGGCAAGTCCGATCACCACGAGGATGACGCCCAGGGCGCTCGCCGCTCCCATGTCATTGGCCTTGAAGCCGGTCAGGTACATGTGGAGCGGTAGCAGCCGCGTGGAATAGCCCGGGCCTCCGCCGGTGAGGACAAAGACGAGGTCGAAGTAGGCCAGTGAGCCGACCACCATGAGGGTGGAGGACGTGATGATGGTGTACTTCAACTGGGGCAGGGTGATGGCGAAGAACTGCTGGACGCGCCCGGCGCCGTCGATTTGGGCCGCTTCGTAGAGCGACGCCGGGATCTGGCGTACGCCGCCTTGGTAGATGAGCGTGTGGAACGGGACAAACTGCCAAGCGATGACGAACACGACGACGAACAGCACCAGATCCGAGTTGCCGAGCCAGTCCTGGGCGAGGAATGGAAGACCCAAGCCCGGACCGAGGCCGAAGTTCGGGTCCAAGAGGGCCTTGTAAGCGATGGCGACGGCCGCGGAGGACAGCAGCAGCGGCACGAAGTAGAGGACGGCGAGGGCCGCGCGGTATTTCTGGGATGCGGAAGTGAAGACTCCGAGGAGCAAACTGATGGGAGCCTGGACGATGAACGAGAAGAACATGATCTTGGCGGTGACCCACAGGGCATTGCCGGTGACGGGATCAGTCAGGACCGTGGTCCAGCTGGACAAGCCGTCCAGCTTGATTTCGCCCAGCCCGTCCCATTTGGTGAAGCTGAGGAAGAGCACGCCGAAGAGCGGGATGATGGCGAAGAGGAGGAAGAAGACGAGGGCTGGTGCGGCCAGCCACCCCGACGGGCCCCTTTCAAGGACCCGCCGGGAAGAACCGGTTGAGGTAGACACTGGTTATTTTCCGATCGTTGCGTTCATGGTCGAGACGAACTGATCGGGGCTGATCTTCTTCAGGAAGATCTGGTCCAGGTTCGCCAACATGGCGTCTCCCTGGGCGGGGCTGAGGGCCTGGTCCCAGGAGAGGGTGAAGCTCGGGGCGTTCTTGGCCATGCCGTACACGTAGCTCAGGAAGTCCTTGTCCGGCGATGCGGCCAGTTTGCTTTCGATGCCCGTGGTCACGGGAACGGCTCCGGAGTCGATCAAGGCCTGCGTGTCGGCGTCGGTGAACATTCCGCTCTTGACGTAGTCGAGGGCTGCCTTCTTCTGGCTATCAGTGGCCTTGGAAGAGATCGACCAGAAGTTGGAAGGGTTGCCCACGACGTTGGCCGGATCGCCCTTGCCGCCGGAAACGGTGGGGAAGGTGACGTAGCCCAGCTTTCCGTTCTTGACGAAGTCCGCGGCGTCCTTCTTCATGCCCTGGTAGATCCAGCCACCCTGCAGGATCATGGCGGCCTTGCCGGTGTAGAGGAGGGCCTGGTCTGCGTTGCTGTCGGCGGCGATGGAGGAGAAGCCGTTGGCGAATCCGCCGGCGTCGACCAGGTCCTGGATCTTGCTCAGGGCTTCCTTGACGGCAGGATCGGACCAGGCGCCGGGCTTGTTGGCGGCGATGTTCGCGAAGACATCGGGTCCGCCGATGCGCTCCACGAGGTATTCGAGCCACATCAAGTCAGGCCACTTGGATTGGCCGCCCAGGGAGAAGGGAGCGATTCCCGCGGCCTTGAACTTCGGCACCAGGGCCATCAGTTCATCCCAGGTCTTGGGGGCCTGGGCGCCGATCTTATCGAAGACTTCCTTGTTGTAGTACAGGACCACGGGCTGCACGTTGTTGTTGGGCAGGGCATACGTCTTGCCGTCGATCACGCCGTTCTTGAGCACGGACGGCAGGTAGCGGTTCTTGACATCCGGGTTTGACGATACGAAGTCCGACAGGTCGGCCACCTGGCCGGCGTCGACATAGGACTTCAGCACGCCACCGCCCCAACCGTAAATGAAGGTGGGTCCTTGGCCGGCGCCGACGGCGGTGCGCACTTTGGTCTTGTACGCGTCGTTCGCGAAGAAATCGAGCTTGACGGCCTCGTCCGGGTGGGCTTTGTTCCATGCATCGATGGACTTCTGGAGTACGGGCTGGTTACCGCCCGTGAGGCCCCACATGGTGGCCGAATCGGCGTTGCCTGCCGAACTTGCCGGTCCACTTGATCCGCAGGCTGCGAGGGAGATCGATACGGCCGCAGCAGTAACGGCGATCGCTGCTGAACGCAACGTGAGTTTTACCATTTGCAATTCCATTCGTCCTCCGGGCTCGACGTTGATTGCCCGGCTTTGCTTTCGGGAGTCCGGCCGTCAGGGGAGAGGCTGCACTGCCGCTGAATATGCTTGATCCGAATCTTCGAAATATTTCGACAATATTTTCGGTCCGTTAGGCAAATTTAGCTGTGGCATGGGTCACCGTCAAGGCAAATCACGCATAAAGTTCAACTCTTTTACGAAATAGCGGTTGACTCTGCTTGCCCAACCACCCAGACTTGTGTCGACGAAATATTTCGAAAGAGTTGAGGATCCATGGTCAGCAATGAACGTCCCGGCAAGGTGACATTGGCCGCCATCGCCCGGGAGGCGGGCGTCTCGATGCCGACAGTCTCGAAGGTCGTCAATGGGCGCGAGGACGTTGCCGCCGGCACGCGTGCCAAAGTCCTGACCGCGCTGGAGCGGACGGGATACAAGTCACCGCTTCAGCGAAAGAACATCGCCGGCCGTCCGCCAGTTGTGGAGGTTGTCTTCGACACCTTGAATTCGGCGTATGGAGTGGAAGTCCTCAACGGCGTGCTGGAGCACGCGGCCGTCTCCGACGTCGAAGTCCTGCTCAACATCACCGGGCAGCAATCGGCGTCGAAGTTGAGCCTCGAGCAGCGGGCGCAGCGAATCGTCGATGAAGGCCGCAGCGGCATGATCGTGGTGACCTCGGCGTTCAGTTCGGCCCAGTTGGATCCATTTCGACGGCGGCAGATACCTATCGTTGTCATCGACCCGCTCAACCCGCCACCAGGTGACGTGGTCAGCGTCGGCGCCAGCAACTGGGCCGGGGGCAAGGCTGCCACGGCGCACCTGCTGGATCTAGGGCACCGCAGGATCGCCTATCTGGGTGGACCGGAAGCTGCCGAGTGCAACCAGGCCCGGTTACACGGCTACATGGCCGCGCTGATGGCGAAAGGGGTGCCCGTCGAGGAGCGATACATCATGTCGGGACCCTTCCGCTCCGAGAATGGTGTTGCGGGAATGAAGGCCCTGCTTCAACTCGAAGAGCGCCCAACGGCAATTTTCGCCGCAAGCGACAGCATCGCTTTGGGCGTGCTCGCCGAGGCCCGTCGGCAAAAGATCCGCATCCCGGAGGACATCAGCGTGGTGGGATTCGACGGAACCTACCAAGCGGAGGAATCGGTCCCTCCGCTGACGTCCGTATCCCAGCCACTCCAGGAGATGGGCCGCGCCGCGCTGCGATTCGTCCTGCGCCAAATGCGGGGTGACGCGTTGGACTCGCGGCGGGTGGAACTCGCTACGCACCTTGTGGTCCGCGAATCCACGGCGCCGCCGGCGTAGGCATGTTTTGGGGTTGTGCGGGGCTACGAGCATGACGACGGCTGCGACTTTCTGGGAGACCCCACCGGACGGAACAATGGGGCAGGGGCTCCGTTGCCGGACCGCGCCCCAGCAGAAGGGAACAAGGAAGTCCGCTATGCGAAGCCCTGCCCCCTCAACCCACCAGCAGTAGGCGGAAAGGGCGGCAGCAACCGAGGTCGCCGCAATGGAGGCAATCAAGCCGCAGGTAACGGGCCCTTGCACGAAACAACGAAACCGCAACGATTGCCCGAAAACCTGTATCTGGACGTGCCCGCCAGGGGTCTGCGCATTCTGGGGCAAGATCAGCAGTGCCCACGATGACGGCGAAGGAAAGAACTTGTGGATCAACTGCGACGACAAGGGGCACCTTTTCACGATCAGACGGACCATGACATAAAAGGCGAGTTGTATCAGGCATTCGGAATCGAAGGCGCAAGAGAGTTATACGATGCCCACGTGATCGTTGAAGGCATCATGAGCCAAGGCATGAAGCTCTCAGTCAACGTCTCTGACCTTCAAAAGATCGCCTTCCTCCCGAAACGGTAGCGACGTAGCGTGAGTTCATGAGTGACGACGTCCCAGGTTCACTACGCCCGGGTGACCGCCACAGTTCCACAGGGGATATTCCCACCGGTAATGCGCGATGCCTTACCGCCCTAAGCGCACGGCGAATGCGCAAGAGAACATGTTCGTACTATCCGAATTTATCTTGATTTTTGGATAAAGGTGGATAGGGTGGGATTTATGATTCTGAATGCTCCGAATCCTTTTCGGCCCGGTGCGGGCCGGGTACCCCCTGAGCTGGTTGGGCGTTCAGCCGTGCTGTCCGACTTCATGGGCGTTCTTGGCTCGATGGCGGGGAGCGGTGAGGGTGAGCGGCCGTGGATTATTTCCGGCCTCCGGGGTGTGGGGAAGACGGTGTTGTTGAACCAGTGTGGCCGTAACGCGGTTGACGCTGGTTGGGTTGTCGTCAAGCTTGAAGCTTCCGGTAGTCAGCCGTTGGCTGTTCAGCTCGCCAAGGAAATTTATGTCGCACTCCGTAAGGCGGCGACGGTGTCCGAGAAGGTCAAGCAGGCGTTCAAAGAGACTTTTTCCGTGTTCCGGTCCTTCCAGATCAAGGTGGACCCCGCCGGTGTTTATGGATTCGGGTTCGACGTCCAGGCAGTTGCGGGAAAGGCGGACAGCGGCCAACTTTCCACGGACGTCGCCGAAATGCTTGAGTCGCTGGGCCTTGCCGCCCGGGCCGCTGGCACCGGGGTGCTTCTTGCTGTGGACGAGCTGCAGGAGGCGCCCAAGGATGATCTTGCGGCACTGAACGTTGCGCTTCACCAATTGGGCCAGGACCCGCGACCGGTACCTTTGATGTTCCTTGGTACTGGCCTGCCTTCTCTGCCGGCAGTCCTTGCAAAGGCATCCAGCTATGCCGAGCGGATGTATCTCTACCGCGCTCTCGACGTGCTGAGCGAGGAAGACACCAAGGAAGCCCTGCTAGTCCCATCCCGACGTGAACGGGTGAACTGGACCGAGGCCGCTCTTGGAATTGTCCTGGGTGTCTCACGCGGGTACCCCTATTTTGTCCAGGCCTGCGGGAAACACATCTGGGATGTTGCCGCATCCAGAATCATCGATGCGGAAGACGCCAGGATTGGTATCGCGAGAGCGCGAGACGAGGTCGATGCCGGCCTCTATAAGTCGCGTTGGGAACGGGCCACCACCGCCCAGCAGGAGTTCATGAAGGCGATGGCCCGGGACGGCGACAACCCGTCATTGGTCGCCGACATCGCCACGCGACTGGGCAGGGCCCAGACAGCGGTCTCTGCGCCGCGGCAATCGCTCATACAGGCAGGTCTGGTTTACACGCCGCGCCGCGGATATCTTGCCTTCACCGTCCCGGGGATGGCGGACTACATCAACAGGCACGGACACTAGGGGGAGTGCGAGATGAAGAGTGCCATCTTTGCGGGACATAGCCTGACCTGCTGGTGCTCGTCGTCGGCATCCCCACGACACTGATCATGGTCGCAGGGAATCCGCTGCCATCAACGGAAACACTCCAGCATCTCCTCACGATGCCCGACTACCGCGGCCGGTTCCTCTTCGGCAGTTTCCTGCCGATCGTCGCATGGATTGTCTGGCTGGCCTTCACCGCATCAGTAATCATTGAGATCCCGTCGGCACGAGGCGGGATTCGAGCACCCAGCAAGCACGCGCAGGCGCATTGGTCAGTGCCATCATCTTCATGTTCGCCGCCGGATCCTTGGCCTCCGCCCCGGCCGCACAAGCAGCAACACGGGGGAGTCGTTGTGGTTCTTGGCCGAAAAGCATGCGGCCTCGGACGGACAGTACGAGAAGTCACGGACCTCATCGGCCACCACGTACCGTTCGGAGCCTTACCACCGCGCGAATGGTGCCTCAGCGCGGGACGCCCGACTGCTGGAGGTCGCGCCCGCGAGGGTGGATCTCGACGTAGTAGATCGATCCCGCGCCTGGGGCGAGGTGCCGGTGTGTCTGGTGGCGGACTGGCCGGTATTCATGGCCGAAAGGGTCCCGCACCGTGGCCTGTTCAAGGTGATCCAGCCCCGCGAGGAGCCCATCGATGTCCCTCAGCGTTGCTGGGTGCGTTTCTTCTCCACCGACCTCCAGCACCCATGGTGTCCCGTTGGCACTGCGTGGGCGCTCGAGGGTGAGGGTTTCAAACAATTCGGGAACAAGGGCTTCCCGGGTTGCCGGGAAGAAGCGCTGCAAACGATGGGCCTGCAGGTTCCGGTGTCGGTTGTTCATCCATGCCTGGCGGAGCCAACTGAATTCCACTGGCCCGAACGAGGGGCCAAGGCTCAGGTTCCTGTCCTTATCCAGGGCGAGGCGGCAGTCGTTGCCTGCCCGGTCAAGGATGCAGGCTGCTTCCTCTACGTACTCGAGGTCTTCCAGCATGGCGGTCTTGGACGGGTAGTAGGTGAACTCGCCGATGTCATCGACCACGACGTAGTCTTTAGGATGCGTGCCCGGGACCGCGGCATCAGGTGCCGTTCCCTTGATCAAGGCAATGCGCTTCATGGTGAATTCATCTCTCCTGCGGAGGACCAGTCCATTGCCCGGTTGGCCATGGATTCCTCTCTTTCATCAGATCACCGAACACCGCGGGTCTCCCGGACCTTAATGGGATCCATATGCCGGCAGGGGCAGATTTAGCACTCTCTTAATGAGGGGGACTCGAGCAATGACGATGGACGTGGCAGACTTCGGCCATGAGTATCGAGCACTGGTGGCCGAAGCTGAAGCCGTCCACCCAGAAATGGCTGATCGAGAACAATGGCGACGCGGTGTCCCCGGAAGTGGTCGCCGAGATCACCCAAGTTGGAGGCGTTATTACTTCCGATGCTTGGTGGGTTGGTGAGAGTGGGCCTTCGGGGTTCTACTTCTCGGACGAGGCGGTCGACTGGATCGAAGCGGTAGGGAACGGCGAGGTGCCCGAGCGGCCCTGACGGCATCGCGGCCTGGGCGCCGTGTATCAACGCTCAGCCCACGTGGACCCACGGGCGGCGGCTGACATCGGGTTCGGCTTCACGCAGGACTTCACGGGTGACAGGGGCGATTTCCCCCTCGCCGAGGAATAGGAAGCGAAGAAGGTTGATGACCGGGTTCCCTTCGGTCCAGCGGAAGTAGATGTGCGGCATGAGGCCCGTCACGTCGCGGATGTGCAGCAGCACCGAGGCGATGGTGTTGGGGACAACGGGGCCGTGGACTTCGAGGATCTGGTGTCCGTGCCGAACCACCCCGTGGACTTCGAGTGCGGTTTCAAAATCGGAGGAATCGTCAACGATCACCTCCAGGAAGAGCGCCTGGTAATCCACCGGTATGTGGCTGACCTCGATCGCCGAGGTGAGTTTGTCCCGGTAGGCCTCAGCCGTGAGGCGGAGGGGTTCGTGGGCGATGAGCGCAATCGGGCCGCTCAAGTTGGTGGACATGAATTCCAGCGCCTGGCGGTCCAGATGGACGTGGGTGGCGTGCAGCTCGAAGGAGCGCCGGATCCTGGAGAGCAGGGAAATCACGATGATTCCCACGATAAAGATCGCGGCGATCCGGATGCCTTCGGGACGTTCGAAGATGTTGGCAATGGTGGTGTAGATGAAGACGATGGCGATGATGCCGAACGCGACAGTGCGCTTGCTCTGCCTCAAGCGGCGCGCGGAAAGGGTCACGGCAACGGCAGCCGATGTCATGAGCACCAACACGCCGGTCGCGTACGCACCACCTTGGGCGTCGACGTCGGCGTTGAAAAGGAAAGTGATCAGGAACCCGATGAGGGTGAACACCAACACCAGTGGGCGCACCGCCCGTGCCCATCCCGGTGCCATTCCATAGCGCGGCAGATACCGTGGGACCAGGTTCAGCAGCCCGGCCATGGCGGAGGCGCCCGCGAACCACAGGATGGCGATGGTGCTGAGGTCGTAGACGGTGCCGAAGCCCACACCGAGGTATTGGTGCGCCAGGAATGCCAGCGCGCGTCCATTGGCCTGGCCGCCGGGCTGGAATTCCTGATCCGGAATGAGCACGACCGTGGTGAAGCTGGTAGCGATCAGGAATGAACTCATGATGACTGCCGCAGTGGTCAGGAGGCGGCGGGTTCCCTTGATCCGTCCGGCCGGGTTGTCCTCGGTGTCCGAGGCACGTCCACGGATCTGGGGCATCACGGCGACGCCGGTCTCGAAACCGGACAGGCCCAGTGCGAGTTTGGGAAACACGAGTAGGGCGATGCCGATCACCATGAACGGGTTTCCGTGGGAGGTAGATAGTGCATGCCACCAGTCGCCCACTGCGACCGGATGGTCGAACACCTCCACGAACGTTGAGAAGACGACGACGACGTTGAGGCCCAGGTAGATCACGACGAGAACCACGGCCACGCCAATGGCTTCCTTGAATCCGCGCAGGAATACGGCGGCAAGCAGGGCCAACAGGAACAAGGTCACCAGGATGTTCTGTCCCTGCAGCCAAGCGGGGGCGAGCGGATTTTGGATCGCGTGCGCGGTGGCGTCCGCGGCCGAGAGGGTCATGGTGATCATGAAGTCCGTTGCCGCGAACCCGAGGAGAACGAGGACGAGGAGCTTCCCTCCCCAGCGTGGCAAGAGGCGCTCAAGCATCGCTATGGATCCCTCGCCGCGGTGGCTTTCCCCTGCTACGCGGTGGTACACAGGCAGGGCGCCTAGCAAGGTGACGGCCACGAGGACGATGGTGGCCAAGGGGGAGATCACTCCCGCAGCCAGGGCTGCGATGGCCGGCTGGTAGCCGAGGGTGGAGAAATAATCGACGCCGGTGAGGCACATGACCTGCCACCACGAATGCTTCTTCAGATGGGGATCACCCACCGCGCCTGGGCCTTGGTGCGATCCTTTGGAGTCCTGCAGTCCGAACAGCAGCCATGTCCGCAAGGAGGCCATGCCCCCGGGCCGTGGTGCCGAAGGATCAGCCGGCGGCCTGCTCAAGGTAGTCATGGTGTCCTTTCCGCGCGACGCGCAGGCACCGCGATCATGCTGAAGATAACACCGACTACCGGTCTTTTCGCTGGTTGAAGGCGATCTTGATGAATCCTTAACGGTGGTGCCCCGGAAGCTGCAGCGCGCCCGTCAAGAAGCCGCACCTGTTAAGAAGCCGTCAAGATTCGGCCCTGCGGTGTTAAGGAACCATCAGGAACCGATTTTCGCCGCCGACCAAGGAGTTGACTGGCATCAGCCCCGCAAACGGGGCGCGGATGAAAGGACGTTCCAATGGCCGACGTGGCTGTTGTGGGGATCTTCGTGGCGTCCATGGGGATCGTGATGTGGGTTGCCCACCTTCTGGGCAAAATCGTCGACGGCGATGGGCCGGTGAGCGGGCAGTGAGCGCGGACGCCGTGATGTGGTTGGTCCTGTTCATTGCAGGCCTGTGCCTGTTCGGCTACCTTCTGGCCGTCTTGATCCACCCGGAAAAGTGGTGATCCCGGATGGTTTTCAGCATTTCCTCCTTCGTCACCCAGGTGGCCGTCCTGCTCTTGCTGCTGGTCTTGGTGCACAAGCCGCTGGGCAGCTATCTTGTCCGCGTCTTTGAGGGCAAGAAGTCAACCCGTGTGGAGAGGCTGTTCTACAGGCTGTCCGGGGTTGACCCGGAAACTGAGCAGAGCTGGTCGATCAACCTGCGCAGTGTCCTGGTCTTCTCTGCCGTGTCCATCCTGGTGGTGTTCTTGCTCCAACGGCTCCAAGGCGTCCTGCCCGGGAACAATTCCCTCCCCGGTGTAGACCCTTGGACGGCCATGAACACGGCCATCTCCTTCGCCACGAACACCAACTGGCAGACCTACGTCCCTGAGTCCACCGTGGGCATCTTCGTACAGATGTGCCTGCTGGCCGTGCAGAACTTCCTCTCTGCCGCCGTCGGAATCGTGGTGGTGGTCGCCCTGATCCGCGGTATCGCGCGAACCCGGACGGACAGGCTCGGAAATTTCTGGGTGGATCTGGCACGCACCTCCTTCCGTGTGCTGCTGCCGATGGCCGCGCTCGCGGCCATCGTGATGGTGATCGGCGGTGTGGTGCAGAATTTCTGGGCCACCGACGTCGTCAACCAGGCAGCAGGTGTCACCCAGACCATCCCCGGTGGGCCGGTAGCCTCCCAGGAAGCCATCAAGATCCTGGGCACCAACGGCGGCGGCTATTTCAATGCCAATTCCTCGCACCCCTTCGAGAACCCGAACGTCTTCATCAGCATGTTCGAGGTCTTCCTGATCTTGCTGATCCCTTCCGCCCTGCCATATGCCTATGGCCGCATGGTGGGGGACCAGCGGCAAGGGTACACGGTAGTGGGTGTCATGGGCGCACTCTGGCTGGCGTCCACCGTGCTGATGGGCTGGGCTTTTGCCGGAGCCCAGGGGACCGCGACGGCGGCCGCCGGCGGTTTGGGGGAAGGGTTCGAGCAGCGCTTCGGCGCGGCCCAGAGCTCAATCTTCGCCACGGCCACCACGTTGACTTCAACTGGAGCTATCAACGTCGCCCACGATTCCTTACCGCCCCTGGCAGGCGGGATCGCCATGGTGAACATGATGCTCGGTGAAGTTGCCCCCGGCGGCACGGGATCAGGGCTCTATGGCCTGCTCATCCTCGCCATTGTCTCGGTGTTCATTGCCGGCTTGATGGTGGGCCGCACTCCGGAATTCCTGGGCAAGAAGATAGGACCCCGGGAAATGAAGCTCACCGCGATGTACATCCTCGTGACGCCGGTGGTGGTCCTGGCGCTCGCCGGGATCACGGTCCTGCTCCCGTACGCCATGGCCAACGCACCGGCCTCCGGCCCGCACCAATTCAGCGAAGTGCTCTACGCCTTCACCTCCGGAGCCAACAACAACGGCTCGGCCTTCGGCGGAATCACCAGCTCCGGGCCGTACCTGTCCACCATGATCGGCCTCGCCATGCTGTTTGGCCGATTCCTGCCCATCGTGTTGGTCCTTGCCTTGGCCGGTTCCTTGGCCAAACAGCCCCGGATCCCGGCGTCGTCCGGTACTGTCCCCACCCACGGCTGGCTTTTCGGTTCCCTCTTGCTCGGCGTCACGGTGATCATGACCGCCTTGAGCTACTTCCCGGCCCTCTCCCTGGGCCCCCTCGCAGAAGGACTCCTCAAATGACCCGGTCCAACACGGCATTAGCCTCGGACACCGCCGCCCAGACTTACGCAGACGGAAATCCCCTGGGCACTCCGGGGGAACACAAGCACCACACCAAGGCGCCGGCCAAGCTCGACCTTGCCAGCATCCGGACCGCCCTGCCGGTTGCAGTACGGAAGCTGGGGCCACGCCAGATGATCCACTCTCCCGTGATGTTCACCGTGCTGGTCGGGGCGGCTCTCTGCACGGCCATCTGCATCCTCAAGCCGGCAGTGTTCAGCATCTCGGTGACAATCTGGCTTTGGCTGACGGTGCTCTTCGGCACGTTGTCAGAGGCCATCGCAGAGGGCCGTGGCAAGGCCCAGGCAGACAGTCTCCGGGCCAGCAGGAAAGGTGTCGTTGCCCGGCTTCGGCTGGAGGATGGCACCCTCAAGGAAGTGCCGGGAACAGAGCTGCGGAAGAACGACGTCGTCATGTGCGAAGCCGGGGACGTTATCCCCTCCGATGGCGAGATCATCGAAGGCTTGGCGAGCGTGGACGAATCCACCATCACCGGGGAATCGGCGCCCGTCATCCGCGAATCCGGTGGTGACCGTTCCTCGGTGACCGGCGGCACCAAGGTCCTCTCGGATCGCATCGCCGTTCGAATCACGGCGGTAGCCGGCGAAACGTTCATTGACCGGATGATCAAGCTCGTGGAAGGCGCCGTCCGGCAAAAGACGCCCAACGAAATCGCCCTCCACGTCCTCCTTGTCTCGCTGACTATCGTCTTCCTGGTGGTCACGATGAGCCTGGCGCCGTTCGCTTCCCTGCCGGGGGCAACGCCATCGCCGATCGTGCTGGTGGCGCTGCTTGTCTGCCTGATCCCGACGACGATCGGCGCGCTCGTGCCGGCCATCGGCATCGCCGGCATGGACCGCTTGGTGCAGCACAATGTCCTGGCCACGTCCGGCCGCGCCGTGGAAACCGCGGGAGACATCACCACGCTCCTGCTCGACAAGACCGGGACCATCACGTATGGCAACCGCCGCGCGGTCAACTTCTTCCCCGCCCACGACGTCGAGCGGACCGAACTCATTGAAGCGGCCCGCCTCTGCAGCCTGGCCGATGAGACGCCGGAGGGCCGTTCAATCGTGGATCTCGCGGCGGAAAAGGGCGTCAGCGGCCCGGACCTTGCCGCTCTCTTGAGGGGCTCGGAAGAGTTCGCAGTTGTCGAGTTCAGCGCCAGCACGCGTATGAGCGGCCTGGATCTCGACGGACGGAAGATCCGCAAGGGCGCCGCAACCGCCGTCGCGAAGTTCGTGGCGGATGCCGGCGGCCAGACTCCCGCCGAAGTGGACCGCACGGTGCGGGAAATCTCCGCCCAGGGCGGCACCCCGCTCTTGGTGGCCGGCGTCGGGCACGACGGCGGAGCCCGGGTCCTGGGCACTATCCACCTCGCCGATGTGGTCAAGCCGGGCATGCACGCCCGCTTTGCCGAACTGCGCCGGATGGGCATCCGGACGGTGATGATCACGGGCGACAACCCCATCACGGCCAAGGCGATCGCGGCCGAGTCCGGCGTTGACGATTTCGTTGCCGAGGCCACACCCGAAGACAAGCTGGCCGTCATCAAGGACGAACAGGCCCACGGCCGGCTGGTGGCCATGACCGGCGACGGTACCAACGACGCCCCCGCCCTGGCCGCGGCGGATGTTGGAGTCGCCATGAACTCGGGCACTCCGGCCGCCAAGGAGGCCGCCAATATGGTGGATCTGGACTCGGATCCCACCAAGCTCATCAACATTGTGGGCATCGGCAAGCAGTTGCTCATCACCCGTGGCGCCCTGACCACGTTCTCGGTCGCCAACGACGTGGCGAAGTACTTCGCGATCGTTCCAGCCCTGTTCACGGGCGCTTTTCCTGGACTCGGGCTCTTGAACATCATGGGCTTGGCCTCGCCGTCGTCGGCCATCCTGTCCGCGGTGATCTTCAATGCCTTGATCATCATCGCGCTGGTTCCACTCGCCTTGCGCGGCGTCAAGTACCGCGCTGTCTCGGCGAACCAGGCGCTGGCCAGGAACCTGGTCATCTACGGCCTCGGCGGGCTTGTGGCTCCCTTCATCGGGATCAAGCTCATCGACCTGCTCATTTCCCTCATCCCCGGCATCGGCTAGGAGACAACCATGAACACCCTTTTCGGCTATCTTCGGCAAGCAGGAACGGCCCTGCGGTTTCTGTTCCTGGCCACCGTGGTCCTTGGATTGATCTACCCGCTGGCGATTTTCGGTATCGGCCAGGCCGTTGCGCCCTTCCAAGCCAATGGCTCCATCGTGAGGGACGCGGCCGGAAGGCCTGCCGCTTCCGCCCTCATTGCCCAAGTATCTGCCAACGACGCCGGCACCCAGAGCCCGCTGTGGTTCCACGCCCGTCCCTCGGCGGCCAAGTGGGACCCGGGGGCATCCACTGCCAGCAACCTGGGACCCAACGATCCCAAACTGCTCGACGCCGTCAAAACCGACCGTGCCGCCGTCGCCGCCGCAGAGGGGGTCAAAGAGTCCGACGTCCCCGCCGATGCCGTGACGGCCAGCGGTTCAGGGCTGGACCCGCAGATCTCGGTCGCCTATGCCCGGCTCCAGGTGCCGAGGGTGGCCAAGGCACACGGGCTGAGCCCTGAAACCGTGCAGGCCATGGTGGACCGCCGCACGGTCACGGGACTCGAGGCCTTCCTGGGCCAGCCGTCCGTCAATGTCACGGAACTGAACCTGGACATAGCCGCAGCGGTGCCAGCCAAGTGATTGCGGCCAAATCCGAGCAAGGAACCGGCGCGTTCAACAAGTGAAAGAATGACCACATGGCACGGGCAACGCTGCGCATTTTCCTCGGGGCAGCCCCGGGGGTAGGGAAGACCTACGCCATGCTCGAGGAGGCTCACCGGCTGCGCGGCCGCGGTGAAGACGTGGTGGTGGCCTTCGCCATGGACCATGGGCGCAGCGACACCCGTGCCTTGATGGACGGATTGGAAGTCATCCCGCCGCACACGATTGCGTACCGGGACACCAGCTTTGAAGAGATGGACGTCGACGCAGTCTTGGCACGCAAGCCGCGCACCGCCGTCGTCGATGAATACGCCCACTCGAACATCCCCGGAAGCCGCAACTCCAAGCGCTGGCAAGACGTTGAGGAGCTGCTCGACGCCGGCATCAACGTCCTGTCCACGGTCAACGTGCAGCATCTGGCTTCCCTCGGTGACGTCGTGAGTGCCATCACTGACGTCCGGCAGGCGGAGACGGTGCCCGACGACGTCGTGCGGCGCGCCGATCAAATCCACCTTGTGGACATCTCACCGGAGCTGTTGCGGCAACGGCTAGGCGACGGCAAGATCTATTCGGCCGACAAGATCGACGCCGCGCTGTCGAACTATTTCCGGATGGGCAACCTGACGGCCTTGCGGGAATTGGCACTGCTGTGGCTCGCCGACCGTGTGGACGAAGGCCTTGCGAAGTACCGTTCGGAACAGGGGATCGAGGCGAGCTGGCCAGCCCGGGAACGCATCGTCATCGGCCTCACCGGCGGGCCCGAAGGGGAAGTCCTCGTCCGCCGGGCTGCCCGGATCCTCAAGCGGGTCAACGGCGGCGACTTGCTCGCGGTGCACGTCCGCGCCGCCGATGGTGTGGCCTCGGAATCTCCGCAGGCGTTGGAAGCCCAGCGCCTTTTGGTCCGGGATTTGGGCGGCAGTTACCACACGGTGGCCGGGGAGGATCCGGCCAAGGCCTTGCTTGACTTCGCCCGAAGCGTCAACGCGACGCAGATCGTCGTCGGGATTTCGCGACGCCGGAGCCTCGTTGGCAGGCTGACTGGCCGGGGGATCGGCAACCGGGTGGTGCGGGACTCCGGCGATATTGACGTGCACATGGTTTCGCATCCCTTGGGTGGCCGGGGCGTGGACCGTCCGCGGCAGCGGGACCTCGGCCGCACCAGGGTGACTGTCGGCTTTGCCATGGCCGTAGTCCTTCCGGTTCTTTTGCAGCTCCTGCTGGCCGCGAGTCCTTCGCACAGCATCGCGACGGCGGTGCTTCTCCAGCTGACGGGCTCGGTTGCCGTTGCCTTGGTCGGCGGGTTGTGGCCCGCCCTGCTCGGTGCCTTGTGGAGCAGCCTGTTGGTGAACTTCTTCTCCATACCGCCTGTGGGGACCCTGACCATCAGCGACCCCGAAAATATCCTGGCATTGCTGGTTTTCGTGGGCGTTTCAGCCGCTGTTGCGGCCGTGGTGGACGTCTCGGCCAGGCGCTCCAAGGAAGCCGCCCGTGCCCGTGCCGAGGCCACCACCCTGGGTGACCTCACGCGTGGGGCGTCGAGCGCCGAGGACACCGTCGAAGGACTCTTGAACCAGGCGCTGGACGTATTCCAGATGCGCGGGGCGGCTCTGTACAGGGCCGCGGGCCCGGCTGGCGGGGCTGCCGACGGCTGGCGCCTCGTCGCGCAAGCCGGAGAGGCCGCACCCCTCCCTGCCGACGGCGGCGAAAACACCGAACAGATCGACGCCGGAACCCGCCTGGTCCTGTCGGGCCGCATCCTGCCGGCCAGCGACCGCCGCTTGCTCAGCGCCTTCGGCGCGCACCTTTCGGCCCAACTCGAGAGGCGGCAATTGGCGGCGAGCCGACGGGAGGTCAGGCGCCTGGCCGAGAGCAACACCATGCGCACTTCCATCCTGCGCGCCGTCTCCCATGACTTGCGGACTCCGCTGGCCGGCATCAAATTGGCCGTGGGCGGCTTGCGGCAAAGCAACGTCCACTACACACCCGAGGAGGAACAGGAACTGCTGGCAACCATCGAGGAATGCTCGGACAGGCTCGACGTCCTTGTGGGGAATCTCCTGGACATGTCCCGCATTACCTCGGACTCCGTGAACGCACTGATTCGCCCGGTGCGCTGGTACGAAGTGATCCCGACCGCCCTCCATGGCTTACCGCCGGGGCGGGTGCGGGTCGACCTGCCCGGAAACATGCCGGAGATCGACGCCGACGCCGGGATGCTGGAACGCGTCATTGCAAACATCGTGGAGAATGCCATCAAATACGCTCCGGATTCCGATGTTGTGCTGGTGGGAGCCGCGGGTGGCTTCAGCTCGTCCACCCTGGATGGGAAGCCGTCCGGAGAACTGCGCATCATCGACCACGGCCAAGGAGTGCCCGCCGAAAGCGTGGTCAGGATGTTCCAGCCATTCCAGCGGCTCAACGACGTCCCTTCCACCACCGGGGTTGGCTTGGGGCTTGCCGTGGCCAAGGGATTCACGGAAGCGATGGGAGGCACGCTCACTGCGGAAGAGACTCCCGGTGGCGGCCTGACCATGGTCATCCGGCTTCCGCTGTCCACCGGGGTGACGTTCCCGCATGACTCAGCGCAAGCTCCCTTGGAGGCGCAATCGGTTCTCTTGCAGCGCCGTCATGTGCCGTCGTCGGGCAGTCCCGATAGCGCCTCCAGGGAGGCGAGATGAGCAACGTACTGGTGGTGGACGACGATCCCCATATCGTCAAGGCCTTGCGGATCACGCTCCAAGCCCATGGTTACAGCGTGGCCACCGCGTCCGACGGCGAATCGGCCTTGCGCTCTGCCGCCCAGCACCCGGTTGGCGTCTTGATCCTCGACCTGGGGCTGCCAGACATCGACGGAACCACAGTCATCACCCGCTTGCGTGAGTGGAGTAGCGTACCCATCCTGGTCCTCTCCGCACGTCACGGCTCGGACGACAAGGTGGAAGCCTTGGACGCCGGCGCGGACGACTACATCACCAAACCGTTCGGGCTCGACGAGCTGCTCGCGCGCCTCCGGGCGATCCTGCGGCGCACCTCTGACCCGGGCGAAGAAGCGCCCGTGCTGGTCACTGAATCGTTCACTGCGGACCTTGCCATGAGACGCGTAACGCGCGACGGCGAAGACGTCCGCCTCACGCCGACGGAGTGGAGGATCCTGGATCTTTTCGTGCGCAATCCCGAGAAGCTGATCACCCAACAGCAGCTCCTCAGCGAGGTGTGGGGCCCGGCCTACGCCAAGGAGGCCAATTACCTGCGCGTGTACATGGCCCAGCTCCGCCGGAAACTGGAACCGGAGCCCGGGAACCCGCGCCACCTGATCACCGAGGTAGGGATCGGGTACCGGTTCATGCCGTGAGGCGGGCTAGGGTTGGCGATTTGTGGGTACACGCGTGGTGTCCAGTTCCACTTCGCCGCGCCAACTGCTGGAACGGTACATGGAACCGGACACCATAGAGCCACAGCGAGCTAATGGGTCGCTGCAGCCGCACCCGTGTTTTGGGCTTCTTCTTCGACCTCGACGAGGGCCTCTATAACCGCGCCGCGGTGGTCCATCGGTGTCGACTTTCTGAAGGTCATGGCTGCGGCAAAGGCGACCGCGCCCGTGATGAGGATGAACGTGATCCCAGCGTTCCATGAAGAAATGGTCGGTGCCGTGGTGCCAGGCACAGTGCTCGACGCCAACAAAACACCGATGATCGCGGTGCCGATCGCGCTGAAGAGGGTGCGTCCAACCGTGAAGATCAGACCGACGGCCTCGCTGGTGTCGCGCGCGGACACGTTCTCCACGATGACAATCGGAATGCTAATGGTGAGGAACACTGTCCCAACCGAGCCGATCACGATGGCGACAATCGAAAGCGGGAGGCTATGGGTCGAGATGAAGAAGCCGGAGTATCCCAGGATTCCGAGCAAGGTGCCCAAGGCGAGTATCAGCTTTCCCCCGAATCTTCCGGCGACCCGACCTGCCACGGGTGACAAGATGAACGCGATCGCCCCTGAGATCAGCCCGTACAGTCCGGCTTGGGTCGGAGTCAAGCCGAGGCCGACAGGAAGTTTCGTTGGGCTTTGCTGAAGGATGGGGGTGAGCAGGCTCGGCGCCGAAAGGATACCGAGCGATACAAAAGCGGTGGCGACGAGAGCAAGAACCAATGAACGCTTGCGGAACAGCCGCAGGTTGAACATCGGGGTCTCGATTCGCAGTTCCCAAATGATCCAGAACGCGAAGAGCAGCGCTCCGATAACGATGAGGCCGACGACCAACGGGCTGGCGCCCTCAGTGCGAGACGTCGTGAACCCGTACAGAATTGCTGCAATTGCTGGGGCCATCAAAATGCCGCCCAACACATCCACCCGGCCACGTTCCGCCACGGCGACAACCGACTTGGGCAGTGCAAGTGCGACCAGGATCGACACGATCGCCAGGATGGCCGAGGCGACGAACATGCTGCGCCAACCGCCGGCGCCGAGAAGGATGCCTGCCGCCACGCCTCCCAGCGATCCACCGATGAGGCCGATGCCCGAGGTCAGGCTGATGAGAACCGACACTTTGGAAGGGGGCGCAACCTCGCGGGCGACGCCGATAAGCAGCGGAAAGAGGCCCGCGCTGGTTCCCTGCAATGCGCGACCGATCAGCACGCCCTCCAGGTTGCCGGTGATCACGCTGATGATCGAACCTGCAGCGGAGATCAGCATCAGAATGATGAGAATCTTCTTCCTGCCATAGATATCTCCGAGCCGCCCCGCAATAGCCGCTGTGCCTGCGCCGGTTAGCAAGAAGATTGTGATCACCCAGGAGATCGCGGATGCATCGGCTTTGAAGGCAGCCATGAGTGTGGGGATGGCTGCAAACACCATCGTCACTTCGAATATCGGGGTGAGCTCGATGATCATGAAGATCGCAACGATCAAGCCGAAAGGCCTCACCGCAATTGACCGTGTGGGATCGGTCGTAGTCATATCGTTCCTAACTTCCTTGTTAGAGATGATGTTCGCTTTAGCGAAACGAGGGTTTCGTTGTGTGATTTGCACCATGCTGTCACCGACAAAGTGCTCTGTCAAGAGCGGGACGCGCCGTTCTGGGCCCAGGGCTGTGCCCGAAGTCAAGCGCTTGTCCTGATCCTGGCGGGCCTATGTTGCCTCGGACTGGTTGTTGGGCACTTGATCAGAGCCGGAAGGCACGGCTGTGCCCGGGATCGCGGCGTGAACCAGCCACACAGCCCGGCGCAGACTAGCCCCACGAGGCGCGGGTCGTGTTTCGGGTCATCGCTCGGTAACATTTCCGGCACTCAGCCCGAAATGGCATGCGAATGTTCATGTTGTGATGGTTCACAACATGTTGCACGGTGACGAGTGGGTGGCCTGAAAGGCCGTCACCTTCAGTCAGGATTCTGTGGGTGGCCCTTCAGTGGGCTGGCGTCGTGTGGCTACGCGGGAGCTCGCGATCCGAGCGGTGAGGGCTGCGGCGGAGTCTCTGACGAGGCGTGTGAGATTGGATTCGGCGCCCCTGTCGAAGCGGCTTTCGGGGACTGTGATGCCGACATCGCCGACGACGAGGTTGCCTGAGAGCCCGAACACCGGGGAGGCGATGGCGATCGCGCCGTCGATCCGCTCGCCGTGCGAGATAGCGTAGCCGTCCCGGCGGATCTCCTCGAGTCGCTCGGAGAGTCGACCGGGGTCGACAAGGGTGCGTGCAGTCACTGCGGGGAGCGCGCCGTGGGAGATCTCTTGCCGGGTCTCATCCGGTAGGAAGGCGAGGATTGCGAGCCCGCTCGCGCCCGCGTGGAGAGGCAACCAGGTGTGCTTGCGCAGCACGTAGCGCAAAGGGTGCGGGGACTCGACCGTGTGGGTGAACATCATCTGCCGGCGCTGTTCGTTGTAGACGGCGAAGAACGAGGTCTCTCCGGTGCGCGCGGTGAGTTCACCGAGGATGTCCGCGGCCGCCTCCTCGAGGGGGAGACGGGCCGTCGTCGCCCAGGCAAGCCGCAGGAACTCGAGTCCAAGCCGATACGCGCCGTCGGGCGTGCGCCCGACCATCCCGAGCTTCTCCAAGTCCGTGAGCAACCGGTGGGCCGTGCTCGCGCTGACCCCCATGAGGGAACCCAGCTCGCGCACACCGTAGGAGTCATCGCCCGTGTCGACCATAATGGTCAGCAGCTCGATCCCCCGGGCCAGCGGGTGCCGTTGCCTGTCCGCCACCGGCTCCGAATCGACAGCCGTCTCGTTCGCACTCATTTGCCCCTCCAGGACTCTCCGACATCTCCCTGCTACGACTTAGCGAAATCGTCTCAGTTCGAAGTCATTCTGGATGAGTCTACTTAACAGGACGCGTGTTCTGACGAAGAATCGAAGCATCGGGCGTAAGTGAGTTAAGAGATACCTTTCCGACGGGCGGTCGAGTTCGGGATGGATGGCCCGCGCCGGGTCGCCTTGGGGCGTCCTTGATTGCCTCAGCGATGGGCCGTTATGGTTCGAGGTTGGCTGGATACTTCCTGGAGCAGGCGGTCCACCGTGGGACGGATCCGCTGCAGGGGATCGATGGCTGGCACCGCGTAGAGATAGTTGGCTTCCATGGCCGCGAGTGCGTTCTCTGCCACGTCGTGGGGGTCTATGGCCGGAACGGCAGGGATGGAGTCTCTTCTTGCGGAGGACCCTGCGGCGTTCTCGACGCGCTCGGATTCGATGGCCGCGCTCATGGGCGTGCGGACGATGCCCGGGCAGAGGACGGTGGCGCTGACGCCCGGCGCCGATGCGTCCAATTCGGCCCGCAGCGTCTCGGTGAGTGCGACGACCGCGTGCTTGGTCACGATGTAGTCGGCGATGCCCGCGATGATGGACAGGCCGGACATGGAGGCCGTGTTCAGCACATGGCCGTGGTTCTTTTCAACCATGTGCGGCACGAACGCGCGGATCCCGTTGATGACGCTCCAAAGGTTCAGGGAAAGCAGCCGCTGCCAGGCATCCGGGCTGATCTCCCAGGACGGGCGCTGGGCATTGGCGGCCCCGACGTTGTTGCATATGAGGTCAAAAGTGCCGAAATGCTCAAGAGTTGTGCGCGCGAGCCTGTCGACCGATTCGGCATCGGTCACGTCGGTGGGCACCGCGAGGACTTCGGTGCCGAACGACTTCAGCTCCTTGCGTGTGGCCTCCAGTCCGTTCGAATCGATGTCGGCAATTACGAGCTTGAGCCCGCGGGCTGCCAACGCCAGGGCAAGCGACTTCCCTACGCCGCTTCCCGCGGCGGTTACCACGGCTACCTCTCCTGGTACGAAACTGGTCATTGCGCGACCTTCTTTCTTTGGATATCCCTATTGGTGGAACGTCGGTTCTGTGGTGAATGGAAGACCTGTGGCATCGCAGGCAGCTACGATGCCGTAGGCGGTGGGAGTCAGGGTCCCGTCGTCTGGATGCAGGGCGGGCTGACCCACGCCCCGTACCCGTCGTCCTTTATGTAGAGTGCGCGTGCCTGGGCATGGTCCCCGGCAATCCAGAGGATTGAGGAGTCCTCGGAGACCATGTCCACACGGCCGCGCCGGACAGTCTTCGGCCCGCGCCGGATCTCGACCTCCTGTCCGAGAACGCAAGACCAGTCGTCGTATCTGATCCAGCGGCGGGCAGGAAACGTGCCGGCCCCCGCGCAGTACTCAATCAGTGGCAGTTCGTCACCCGGTGAATGTGCCACCGTTGACGCCCATGATCTGTCCGGTGATGAATGAGGCCTGGTCCGAGCAGAGAAACGCGCAGGAAGCGGCGATGTCCTCGCCCGTGCCGATGCGCCCGACGGGAAGGCCCTTGCCCAGGATGTCGCTCGGGGGAAGTGTCCCTGCCTCCTGCTTCTTGCGTAGGGCCGGTGTGTCGATCGCGGAGGGAGCGATGCTGTTGACGGTCAGGCCTGAGGATGCGTATTCCAGGGCCAGGGTCCTCGTCAGTGCGATCACGCCGCCCTTGGACGCCGAGTAGGCCGCCAGGCTCGGCGCTCCGGTCTGGGCGCTCGCGGAGGAGATCAGGACGATCCTGCCCCATTGGGCGTCCACCATGTCGTCGATCACGGACTGGATGCAGTTGAAGGTGCCCGTCAGGTTGATGGCCAGGACGCGGTTCCAGGATTCGGGCGTGATTTCGGCGAAAGGCTCTTGGACGGCCACTGCTGCACTGGAGACCAGCACTCCGATGGGGCCGAGCTCGTCCCGGGCTTTCTCAATGGCCTGGTCGACTTGGGCTCGATCGCTGACGTCAACCTGGTACCCCGCCGCCTTGCCGCCTGCCGCGGACAGCTCCTTGGCGACGAGCTCGGCGCCCTCGCCGTTCACGTCCAGGACGGCAACGGCGTACCCCTCGTCGGCGAGCCGGGTGGAAATCGCCCTGCCGATGCCAGAAGCTCCCCCGGTCACCACAGCGACCCGTGTCATCGCGCTCACCAGGCCTGTCCGCACGGCCCGCCGGGCCGTCTGTTGCTTGAAACCATGCTGATTCTCTCCTGTCTTTCTGAACGCCGCCGTCCTTACGGGAGGGCGGGGTTCCCTTCGGCGATGAAGGGGACGAACACCATGGTGCCCAGGTCGAGGTCCGGGCTCATGCCGAGACCAGCCCCGAAGAGTACGCCCATGGCAGAGGCCGCAGATCCTTCGACTTCGTAGATCGTCGCGTACTGGTGCGACACCGAAGCGGGCGCTTCCGTGGCCGCGCGGTAGCGCTGGGCCGCGACGAAACCCGGAAGCCCAAGCACCTCAGGTATGTGTGTCTCCCAGTACCAAGGACGGAACGCTTCATCCTGCCCTTCTACGGGGTTGACGAGCGCAAGCAACATCTCGCGTGGTGGCAGCTGGTTTTCGGTCATTTCATTCTCCTTTTTGGATGGCACTGGCTTTTCGGATGGAGCTGGCGTCACACCGCGCTCACGCTCTCGCGCACGCTCGACAGAGCGCCGCCGTAGTTGCCGGTTGCGGCCATCTCGCCCAACATCTCGTGCAGTTTGGCGCGCCCGCCCGGGTTGAGCAGGAACTTGCGCACCTTGCCCTCGACGTTCGCGCCGTAGTAGTGGCTGTGCTCTGCTGAGAAGATGGATTTGGGCGCGAGAGTCTCGATCATGTTCATCCAGCCTTCCTGCTGTTCGGCGGTCGGTTCGAAACGCTCGTAGCCGTGCTCACGCGCGTAGATCAGCGTGCCGGTGATCCAGTCGATCTGGTCCTGCGAATAGCGCGGGTAGTTGCCGCCGCCGGCACCGTGCGGTCCGCCAGGGAAGAAGAAGTTTGGCAGCTGGTGTGCGCTGAACCCACCGAAGTCCGTGGGACCGTCTTCCCAGTCCCTGCTGAGGTCGAGGCCGTCGAGGCCCTTGATGCCCATGCGTGTGAGTGCGCCAGTGCCGAAGTCGAAGCCGGTGGCGAAGACGATGATGTCGTAGTCGCGATGCCCTTCGGTCGTTTCGATGCCGTTCCCGTCGACCCGCACAATTGGCGTCTCCCTGAGCGCAACCAGCGAGGCCCTCGGGTTGTTGAACGACTCGTAGTAATTCGAGACGAACGGCGGGCGCTTCGCACCGAACAGGTGGTCCTTCGGGATCAGCCTTTCGGCCGTCACGGGATCCTTGACGATGCTGCGGACCTTGTTCGCAAGGAACTCGCAAAACTCGAGGTTGACCTTGCGGTTCGTCGTCATGTCGTAGTAGTTGGTGGTGAGCTTGCCAAAGCCCGGGCTGTTCCAGACCTTCTCATAGAAGGCTTGCCGTTCTTCGAACGAGTCGGCGGTCGAGAACTTGCCGGCGGGCTCGTGCAGGAAGCCGGTCGGGTTCGCCGGGGAGCCGAGCTTCCCGGCAATCTCGTCGAAGTTCTCAGTGAGCCACGCGTGGCGCTCATCGGTGATGGGCGCGTTGTTCAGCGGAGTCGTCCAAGTCGGCGTGCGTTGATAGAGGTCCACGGACTCGACCAGGTCAACGATGGCGGGCAGGATTTGCGCGCCGCTCGGACCGTTGCCGATGATGGCGACCCGCTTGCCCGTGAAATCGACCGGAGTGTGCGGCCAAGCGCCGGTGTGGTAAGCCTGCCCCTTGAAGTCCTCAAGGCCATCCAGGTCGGGGTAGTTCGGCACGGAGAGACCGCCGGTCGCCGAGACGACCCAGCGTGCCCGGATGGTCTCGCCCTTCTCGGTGGTCACCGTCCATGCGGTGTCCGCCTCGTTCCACACTGCCGAGACGACCTTCTGACCGGTGCGGATGTGTTCCCGCAGCTCAAAGTGGTCCACCGCGAAGTTGAGGTAGCGCTCGATCTCGGGCTGGGTAGCGAACTCCTCCTCCCAACGCCATTTGTCGAAGAGCCCCTTGGAATGGATATAGCCGTACGTGTAGCTCTCGGAATCGAAGCGAGCGGAGGGGTAGCGGTTCCAGTACCAGACGCCGCCGACGCCCTCTCCCGCCTCCAGCGTCTGGGCCGAGAACCCGGCCTCAAGCGCACGCTGGAGTGCGTAGATGCCGACAACGCCCGCGCCGATCACCAGTACTTCTACATCGACGTCGCTGCTGGTCTCTTCTGCCATTTGACTTCACTCCTACTCAATCGGTGCCACTCTGGCGACCACCGAACATAATTCAAGCACCAACGCTCAATAAATACAATGAGTCGCCAGTAGACGCGGACTTCTCGGGGACATTTTCGTTGATATTTTTGAGCATTCGTGATGAAATCTGATCTACGGCTACTTCAAAGGAGAACCATGAACGCCATCCCAGACCTCCGCTTCGACGGACGTGTTGCCATAGTGACGGGAGCCGGCCGCGGTCTCGGCCGCGCGCATGCCCTGCTGCTCGCCGAGCGCGGTGCGAAGGTCGTCGTGAACGACCTCGGAGGCTCGAAAGAGGGTGAAGGGAGCGACGCCGGGCCCGCCAACGAGGTCGTCAACGAGATCGTCGCTGCGGGCGGCACCGCCGTCGCGGATACGAACAACGTCGGCAGTGAGGAGGGCTGCCATGCGCTTGTCGAGACCGCCATTCGCGAGTTCGGTCGCATCGACATCGTCGTGAACAACGCGGGCATTTCGCGCTGGGCGACCTTCCCGGATGCCGACGCCGAGAACCTTGAGCTCACGCTCGACGTGCACCTCCGCGGCACTTGGCACACGACCCGTGCGGCCTGGCCCTACATGGAGCAGCAGGGTTACGGCCGCATTATCACGACGACGTCAACCGGCATGCTGGGCCTGCCCGATAACCTTGCCTACGCGACGGCGAAAGGGGCACTCATTGGCTTCACCCGAAGCCTGGCGGTAGCAGCCGCAGCGAAGGGAATCCTCGTCAACTGCGTCGCGCCGAATTCGGTTACCAGGCCGAGCCTCTCAGCCGACAAACCGAACATCGTCACGGCCAACCCGATGGACACCACGCGCGTTCAGGCCATGCAGACCGACCTCGTCTCGCCGATGGTCGCCTACCTCGCCCACGAATCGTGCGGGGTCAACGGTGAGATCCTCGTCGCAGGCGCGAAGCGCTTCGCCCGCTGGTTCATGGGCTTCACCCCGGGCTGGCTCGATGATGGCGACGGGGTGCCGACCATCGAAGACGTCGTGACGCACTGGGATGAGATCAACGACCAGGACGGCTACTACGTGCCCACGGGGACGTATGACTGGGGTGCGAGGTTCATGGCGCACCTAGCCTAGACATTAAGCCAGTTTCGGGGCCTGCGTTCGCGCAGGTCCCGTTTCCTATTTTCGGGGGTCGTCTTCCGCAAGCGGCGCCGCAAGACCGGCGCTGAGGAAGGTAATGAGGTCGGCGATGAGCGCTTCGATTCCTGCCGGAAGATGTTCGCGCTTGCGCCGGGCAGTGTGGTACCGGGCGAGTGCGTGCACAGTGCTCGTGAGCGTCAGCCACCAGCGCTCGTCGAGCACCGGTTCCGGGATCTCCGGGACGAGCTTGCCGAGGAGGGTGCGCAGCGTGATCACAGCGGCGCCGACGCGCACTCCGACGAGCCCTTCATAACCTCCCTCTTCTGTGATGTAGAGGGAGAGGAAGGGAAGGTAATGGTTGTCCGGCTGGAAGTGGATGGCGAGCGGACGTACGAACGCACCCACGACGTCTGACACGGTGGGGGCCGTTTGACCCAGCATGAGACTTGCAACCATCTCAGCTCGGTAGATCTCACTCTGCGCGCCGCGGTACTCCATGATCGCCTTGACGATTTCTTCACGCTCGCCGAAGTGGTACTGCACAGCTGCGTGGTTGCGTTGCCCAGCGGCCTTGCCAATGTCACGCAGTGGTACTGATGAGATGCCGTGCTCGGCGAAGAGCCGCTCTGCCTCCGTGATGATGCGCTGTCGGGTTGCCTCGCCGCGCACGTTCTTTCGCTCGCCGGACGACCTGGAGGCAACTGAAGTTTGAGACATGCCTATGAGTCTAGTGAAGCGCGAATCTTCAGCGGGGCTAAGTCGGTTCCCGCGGGATATACGCCACCGAAGAGCTCGACTCCGGTCTCCAGGAGATGGACATCCGTCGCAGTCCAGAGGAGATCCGTTCCGTCGCGCCCAAGCTCTTCCGCGCCAGTCACGGCGATGAGCGTGGTGGTCACTCCGCCGTCATCGGTGCGGGCGGAAAGAACACCGCCTTTGGGCCTCATGACGAGTTCAGGATTGGCGATCCTGATATCGAGGAAACCGTGATGCGCCATAAAGCGTACAGAACCTCCGAACGACAGCCGCCACTCATTCCCGGCCTTCTCTGCGTTGCGCAGCGGGAAGGTGAATGCGCCGTCGTCGGTAACGGTGGTTCCGTCCTCCAGTACGTACGAGCCGCGCGCGATGATCGTGACGTAGCGCAAGAGTGAATCGCGGACCGCCCACGTGAGCGATCCGCGATTCACCGCGTCATGCAACGCCGTCATGTGGCCGGCTCGGGGGAGTGGCTCCCGGGAAAGCCCTCCATGCCGGGTTCGAGTTCTAGGCCCATCGTTCGGAACACCATGCAGTGAAAGTCGTAAGTGCCAACGGTGAAGAGCAAGTCGAGGAGCTGTTGGCGGCTGAACTGCGATTCGAGCCCTCGCCAGGTTCCATCCGCCACATTCTTGTCGCGGCACATCTCGTCGATCGCGCGCACCAGCGTCGCGTCGTCGTCCGACCACGGGGCTGCGTCGGGTCCCTGGGACAGCGCGGCGATTTCATCGTCCGTAAGCCACCCGGCGGCCCGGCTCATGCGCACGTGTTGCGCCCATTCGTACTCGCCGTAGCCGAGCCACGTGGTGCGGATGATGGCAATCTCGCGAACGCGATCGCCAAGGCTCGAGTTCCGGAGATGGTTCGAGTACGGCATCCAACCGCGCATGAGCTCAGGATGCCAGGCATAGATGCCGAGAATGTTCGATTTCGGCCTGGTCTCCGGCGTGAGCTGCGGGGCAGCCTGCCCGCTTGGGCCGTGCGCAGCTAGCACGCTCAGGGCACTGTCGACCTCCGCATCCCAGTCATCGGTGGGGCGGGGGGAGATTCTAGGCTGTGTCAGTTGTGTCATCTTTGTGTTCCTGTTCGTTATGCGATGAACGATCCGCCGTTGACGCTGATGGTCTGGCCAGTCACGTAGGAGGCGTCGTCGGAGGCAAGGTAGGACACGGCAGCGGCGATGTCGGCGCCGGTACCCATGCGGCCCACGGGGATGTACTTTGACATGTCTTCGACTGAGGGCATGGTGCCTGCAGCACGCTTCTTCTCGACGCTCGGGGTGTCGATCGATGAAGGAACCACCGTGTTGACGGTCACGCCGGATTTGGCGAATTCGACTGCCAGCGCCTTCGTCAGCGCCAGTTGCCCGCCCTTCGATGCGGCGTAGTGTGCCATTCTTGGCGCCCCGCGCTGGGCGCTCGACGACGAGATCAGCACGACGCGGCCCGCGCCGGCGTCGAGCAGATCGGGCAGGCCTGCTTGCACGAGGTTGAAAGTGCCCGTGAGGTTGATAGTCAGGATCTGGTTCCACTGCTCCAGCGTCATTTCGAGGAATGGCTGCTGCGGTGCGACGGCGGCGTTGGCCACGATGACGGACAGTGGGCCAAGATCGGTGCGGATGGCGGCGAGTGCAGCATCCACCTGGTCGCGGTCGCTCACGTCGGCCTGGTAACCGCGGGCGATGCCACCGGTCTCTTCGATTCCGGCGGCTGCCTTTTCGGCAGCACCCTCGGTGCGGGTCAGGATAGCGACGGCGAATCCGTCCTTCGCAAGCCGCTCGGCGATCGACAGCCCGATGCCGGCCGCTCCTCCTGAGACGACGGCGACACGCCCTGGGCCGCTCATCGCATCTCCAAACCGGCAAACCGGGCTTTTTGCATTGTGATCATGGTTGTCCTTATTCCATTGAGGTGCCGTCGGTTCGCAGCGCCGACTCGGCCGAGCCGCCAGGTCTTTGTATGGGGCTTAGCGGTGGGCTACTGTTGTGTTCAACTGAACAAGCGTTCCGTTCTCGCTCGCTTCAGAATTACATGCAGCGAAGATGGATGTCAAGCTACCGAAAGTGGCATTAAACGGGATGGTGAGCGATGAGCAGTGCCGAAGATAAGGCAGATCGAGAGTCCGTCGAGGGGCTGCGGCGCAGGCATCCCTTGGCCCGAGGCATTGAGTTACTCACCCTCATGACCGACAGCGACCGGGATGTTCACGGCGTCCGGGAGCTGGCGGGCAGGCTCGACGTGAGCCCGAGCACCGCGCACCGCCTCATCGCCGACCTTGAAAAGCTTGGACTCGTGAGCCGCACGGCCAACGGCTCGTACCGTCTCGGCCTCGAATACTTACGCCTCGCATGGGCGACGACGGAACGCTACCCGATCCAGGAAGTATCAAGGGACACGCTGCAGGAGCTCACGGAGCAGAGCGGGGAGTCCTCATTCTTCGCCGTTTACGGCGAGCAGCGACTGCAGATGATGTTCACGCTCGTCGTCGAGTCGTCACACCCCCTGCGCTACACGCTGCCGATGCGCCAGCAGATCCCGCTCCACGCCGGCGCAAGCGGTTTGGCGATCCTCGCGTTTCTGCCGACGCAGATCCAAGACCGTATTGCGCACGGCCCGCTGCGCGCGGCAACCGATCGCACACTGATCGAGCCCCAGGGGCTGTACGAGCGGCTTGCCACGATCAGGAGCGACGGGTACGCAATTACCCACGGCGAGCGTATCGATGGTGCGATCGCGATCGCCTCGCCAGTCTTCGGTCCGGCGGGCACCGTGGTCGGCTCGGCAGGCATCTCCATGCCCGAGGCGCGCTTCAATGCTGCACACTCCTCGTCACTTGCGGGCTTGGTCAAGCAGTCCGCGCGCCAGATCACCGACTATCTCACTGGCGCCCGGGATCCACGCACTGGCATCGCGCGCAGGTAGGTTCGGCTGCTGCCATCCGGGCACGAGGCGCCCGTGGCGGCAACGCTCAAGGGGGCCGTCTTGCGTTCCTTGACACCGGTTCGAACCGCAGCTCATACTAAGGGTGTTGCGTTGTAGCGACCACTTGTTCGGTTCAACGAACGCGACGACATAAAAACTGCCGCGAGGGCCTGACCGAGACCCCCGCGATGCCTGACTACACCGAGGATCAACGATGACCGAAGCAAGCGCCGACCGCCACGTAGTCATTGTGGGTGCGTCGTTGGCCGGAACGCGGGCGGCCGAGGGCCTGCGCAACCTGGGACACACTGGCCTCATCACGCTTATCGGGGCCGAGAACGAGTTGCCGTACGATCGCCCGCCACTATCGAAAGACCTGCTCACATCCGACTGGTCCGACGAGGCAGTCGAGTCGTTTCGGCTAGCTACCAAGGCGAGCCTCGACGGCGCCGGTATCGAGCTCAAGCTCGGTGCAGCCGCAACCAGCCTCGACACAATAGGACGTGTCGTCTTCCTCGCCGACGGCACGACGGTCGGCTATGACGTGCTTATCATCGCGACCGGAGCCTCGGCCCGGCCCTCACCATGGCGGCCCGGGTCGGGTGTCTACCAGCTCAGGACCCTTGAAGATTCACGGGCCATCGCTGCGCGTCTGAAGTTGGGCGAGTCCGTCGTCGTGGTCGGCGGCGGCTTTATCGGCACGGAGATCGCTGCGGCCGCCGTCGGCTTTGGCTGCGACGTCACGGTGGTCGATCCCGTTTCCGAGCCGATGGCGCGCATCGTCGGCCCCGAGATCGCGCGTAGCCTCGTCGAACTGCATCACCGGCACGGAGCCCAAACCCGCTTCGGCGTCGGCGTCGCTGATATCCAGGGCCAAGACGGTGAGCTCACGGTCATCCTCGATGACGGCAGCCGCATCGCGACCTCGACGGCGGTGGTTGGCATCGGCTCCATTCCATCCACCGGATGGCTCGCCTCGTCAGGGGTCACGCTCGATAACGGTGTAGTGACCGACGGCTTCCTCCGGGCCGTCGGGGCCGAAGACGTGTACGCCATCGGTGACGTGGCACGGTGGCCCCACCCCGGCCGCGGCGTACAGGTTCGCGCTGAGCACTGGACCAATGCAAGCGACCAGGCACGTTATGTTGCCACCGCCATCACCCAAGGGGCCGATGTGCCCTACGACTCCACCGACTATGTGTGGTCCCACCAGTACGACTGGAAGGTCCATACCATCGGCTGGCGCCACCCCGAAGGCAGTTCCACCATTGTGGGCGACCTGGCCGAGAGCGGGAAAACCGCCGTGATCCACAGCGACGCGAACGGAGACGCCTGTGGGGCAGTCACCGTGAACTGGGTGCGCGGACTCAACCTGGCCCGGAGACTCCTCTCCACCGGAGAGTCCACCGAGGCAATTGTCGAAAAACTTGGGCAGCTGGCCTGACGGCCCCGCTGTCTTGAAGGTGTAAGAGAGGAAAGAACCATGGTCTATGTAATCGCTGACGCATGCGTCGACATTCAAGACAAGAGCTGCATGCAGGAGTGCCCTGCTGACTGCATCTTCGAGGGGGGTCGGATGAGCTACATCAATCCCGACCTCTGTATTGACTGCGGGGCCTGCATGACGGCCTGCCCGGTCGACGCCGTCTTCTACGACGCTGAACTTCCGGCCGACAAGGAGGAGTACGTCGAGATCAACGAGCGCTTCTTCCAGGAGGTCGAGACGCCCAAGAGTGGCCGCAAGGCCGGCAAGATCGACTACGACGTCGACGCTATTGCGTCCCTTGCGCCGCGAGCAGGCATCTGAAGATGAGTGCATTGCGCGTCGCGGTGATCGGTTCCGGCCCGTCGGGAGCCTACTGTGCCCAGCTTCTCACCGAAGAGTCCGAGTCACCCGTTGAAGTGGACATCTTCGAACGCCTCCCGGCACCGTTTGGCCTGGTCCGCTACGGGGTGGCGCCGGACCATCCCAGGGTCAAGTCGATAACAACCTCGTTCGCAGAGGTCTTCGACGAGACCCCCGGTGTGCGCTTCCTGGGCAACGTTCAGGTCGGCACCGACATTACGATCGATGAGCTCCGGGCAAACTACGACGCGGTCGTGTTCGCCAGCGGGGCACAGGTAGACCGAAGCCTCGGAATACCTGGCGAGGACCTGGCCGGCGTGCATGGCGTGCGCGAGTTCGTGTCGTGGTACCAGGGCCACCCGGACAGTGCGAGCGATGCTTTCGCGCTCAACGGAAACCGTGCGGTCATCATCGGGGTCGGCAACGTAGCACTCGACGCGGCCCGCATGCTCGCCCACACGCCCGAGGCGCTCCGCGCTACGGACGTGCCCGAGCACGTCGTCGACACTTTTGCGGCAAGCACGTATCGCGAGATTGTGGTGGTGGGCCGACGCGGTCCCGCCTTCGCGAAGTTCACCAACAAGGAGTTCATCGAGCTGTTGGAGGTTGACAGCTGCGACGTCATCATCGATCCCGCGGATCTCGAGCTCGACGCTGAGCAGCAGGCGCACGCCGACGCCGATCCGGCAGCCAGGCGGTTGCTCGCCACCTTTGCGAAGGCCGCCGAGCGCGGGGTCCTCGGGCGCAACACGGCGATCCGTTTCCTGTTCGACCGTACGCCCGTCGAATTCATTGGCAACGGACCCGCTTTGACCCTCCGCCTGGCAAAGACCAATGACCCGAACGCCACCGAGACCCTCGAAGCGGAGCTCGTTCTCCGCTCGGTCGGTTACCGGGGCGCGGCCATCGACGGCCTTCCGTTCGACGCCGCTTCCGGCACCATCGCTCACTTCGACTCGCGCGTCGCCGATGGCGGGAACGTCCTGCCAGGCGTGTACGTTGCCGGCTGGATCAAGCGCGGCCCCACGGGCGTCGTCGGAACCAACCGGCGCTGCGCGTCGGAAACCGTCACCTCAATCCTCGAGGACGTCACCGCGCAGGGCTGGAGGTCGACGGCGACTCCGGCCGCCGTTGTCGACGAACTCCTGCGCTCCCGCGGAGTGCAGGTGGTGAGTTGGTCTGCTTGGCGGGCGCTCGAGCAGGCTGAGTACGCGGCGGGTGAGGCGCTCGGTCGGGAGCGCGTCAAGTTGCACGACCGTACCGAAATGCTCCGCGCAGCCGGCGTGGCGGCCGGCTGAGCACCGACATGGACGAAACAAGCGCAGGCCTTGGAGCCGCTGTGCGCGAGGCGGTGGGGCGAGTCAGCGATCCCGAATTGCGCCGGCCCCTTGCCGACCTCGGCATGATCAAGCGCGTCGAGGTCAAAGGCGGTGTCGCCGTTGTCGGCATCACCCTGACCATCTCGACGTGCCCCGCCGCTGAACGCATCAAGGGGGAGGTGCGCGCGGCGGCCCACGCCGTCGTCGGCGTCGAAGACGTGCGCATCGACGTCGGAGTGATGACCGCAGAAGAGCGGGCGGCGCTCACCGCAAAGTTGCGCGAGGGGCGCAGCCGGGCCAGCATGCCCTTCACCCCGGACTCGCTCACTCGCGTTATCGCGATTTCCAGCGGCAAAGGCGGGGTTGGCAAGTCCACTGTGACGGCCAATCTCGCCGCAGCGATGGCTGCGCGTGGGCTGCGGGTGGGGCTCATCGACGCCGACGTGCACGGTTTCTCAATCCCCGGGCTCCTGGGACTCTTCGACGGCGAGGGAAAGGTCATCAGGCCCACCCGCATCGACAACCTTGTGTTGCCGCCGATCGCGCACGACGTCAGGGCGGTATCGATCGGCATGTTCCTGCCGGAGGGTGCCGAGGACACAGCGGTGTCCTGGCGCGGGCCCATGCTGCACCGCACGCTGGAGCAGTTCCTCACCGATGTCTACTTCGGTGATCTCGACGTGCTGCTCCTCGACTTGCCACCGGGCACCGGCGACATCGCGATTTCGGTGGGACAGATCCTGCCGCACGCAGAAGTCATCGTTGTGACGACCCCGCAGTCGGCCGCCTCGGGCGTCGCAGTGCGCAGCGGCATCCTGGCCCGCGAATTCAAGCAGCGTGTCATCGGCGTCGTTGAAACCATGTCCCCGATGCGGCTCGACGGCGGCGGCGTCTTCGAGCCGTTCGGCGCCGGCGGCGGGGCCGCGGTCGCGGCCAAACTCTCCGCACCCGGCGCCGAAGTGCCGCTGCTCGCCTCGATCCCCTTCAGTACCGGGCTGCGCGCCGGGGGCGATGCCGGGGTGCCCGTGGTCGTCGCCGATCCCGAAGACCCCGCGGCCCGCGCCTTCAGCGAGCTCGCCGAAAGGCTAGCCGTGCGCCCCCGCGGACTGCCCGGACGCAAGCTCCCGGTCTCAGTCACATCTGCTTGCTGAGGTCGTTCGACGTGCTTCAGCGGATAGCTGCCGCATCTTCTACGTCGTGGCTCTCAGTATTCCCGGTTGGGGCGGCCGTCGTCCTTACCGTGGGGATGGCCAGGCAGAGGGCCGCGGCGCCCAAGGCAACGCCGCATCCGATGAACAGGCCTGTCCGGAAACCGTCCGGGGTGGCGATGGCATGAGCGCCGAACGGGGCGGACATCTGGGCCAGGACGACGCCAATGATGGCGGCGGAGAGGGAAAGCCCGATTGAGCGCATCAGGGAGTTGAAGCTGTTTGCGGAGCCTGTCTCCGTACTTGGGACACTGCTCATGATTAGGGCAGGCATAGCACCATAAGCGAAGCCGACGCCGATGCCGGAGACTGACGTCGCGACGAGCAGGCCCCAGACTGTCCCCATGATCAGGGCCGCGCCGGCATAGCCGGCGCCCATGACGATCGCGCCCACGATAAGGGTGGTCTTCGGCCCGCGGGCCGCGGTCAGCCGCGCCCCAACCGGCGAGATGAGCATCATCGCTATGCCGGAAGGGGCCATCCATAGGCCCATCTGCAGCATCGATTGGCCCAGGCCGTATCCGGTCTGCGTGGGGAGCTGGAGGATCTGCGGGATGATCAGCGACTGGGAATACAGGGCGAAGCCCACCAGGATGGACGCGGCATTGGTCAGTAGTACGGGGCGGCTGGCGGTGACGCGCAGGTCGACCAGGGCGTCGCGGGTGCGTAGCTCCCACACTCCCCAGAGGAGGAGGAGTACGACGGCGCCGGCGAACAGGCCGAGCACGGTGATGCTGCCCCAGCCCCAGTCTGCGCCCTTGGACACGGCCAGGAGGAGGCAGGCCAGGGCTGCGCCGAGGCCGAGTGCGCCGAGCAGGTCGAACTTTCCGGCTTGTTCCGTTGCCGCGGCACCCGGGACGATCTTCCAGACCAGCACGATGCCTAGCGCGGCCACGACGGCCACGGCCCAAAACAAGGTCCGCCAGTTGGTGTACTGGGCGACGGCGGCCGCGATGGGCAGGCCCAGCGCGCCCCCGATGCCCATCGAGGAACTCATCAGGGCAATCGCACCGTGCAGCCGCTGCGGAGGGAGCAGGTCTTTGAGCAAGCTGATGCCCAGTGGAACCAGGCCGGTGGCGAGGCCCTGCAGGCCGCGTCCAATGATCATCGGAACCACGGAGGCGGCCACGGCGCACAGGATGGATCCGAGGATCAGCGGTATGAGCGAGATGAGGATCATCCGGCGCTTGCCGAACATGTCACCGAGCTTCCCGGCTACGGGGGTGCTGACCGCACCTGCCAGGAGCGTCACGGTGATGACCCAGGAAGTGTTCGACGCCGTTGTGTCAAAAATCTTCGGCAGTTCCGCGATAAGGGGGACCACAAGGGTTTGCGTGAGCGAGGCCACGATGCCCGAGAATGCCAGCACGGCTACCAATGGGCCGGTTCTGGTGGCGGAGAAGGGGGAGCTCATGAGGCCCCAAGCACGACGCCGTCGGCCAGCATCCCTGCGACCTCTTCATCCGAAAGCCCAAGCTCCCGCGTCAGGATGCTGATGGTGTCCGCGCCGAGAGCCGGGGGATAGGCCGGTTCGACGTCGATCGTGTCGACAAAGCGGATCGGTGTCGCGACGTTTTCGAATGAGGTCGCGCCGTTCCTCAGGGTGAGGAGTGAACCATCATCGGCCTCGCGTGCGTCCTCTAGCGCCTCGAGTACGTTCTTTACTGGCGCGACGGGCACCGATGCGTCCGCGAGGAGCTTCACCCATTCCGCGGCGGGCCTTTCGGCGAAGCGCGCCTCGAGGATTTCCCATAGGGTCTCCTTGTTCCGCAGCCGGCTAGCGGCGTCGATGAAGCGTTCGTCGCTGACCAATTCACCGAGGCCGAGCGTCTGGCACATGCCCTCCCACATCCGGGGGGTATTGGCCGTGACGACGAACTCGCGGCCGTCGCCTCCGCGGAATGAGCGGTAGGTGGCGATGGAGTCGTGGCCTGCTCCCTGCGGCTCGGGCGCCGTGTTGTTCACGACGGTGTACAGGGCCTGGTATGACAGCATTGCGAGCTGGCCCCGCAGCATCGAGACATCGATGATGCGGCCGCGACCGGTCTCGTCCCGCGCCCGGAGGGCCGCCAGGATGCCGATCACGGAATACAGCCCCGCGACGACGTCACCGGCCGGGATACCCAGCCGCGCGGCTGGGGCGTTCGGGTGGCCGGTGAGGCTCATCACCCCGCTGAGCGCCTGCACCACCATGTCGTAGGCCGGGCGGTCGCGGAGGGCGCCCTCCTGTCCGAAGCCGCTGATCGACGCCCAGATGAGCGAGGGCTGGGCCTCGAGAATGGTCGAGGGTTCCAGCCCGAGCCGGGTGGTGACACCGGGCCGGAAGTTCTCGATGACGACGTCGGCGCCCGCGATCAGGCGCTTCATGACCTCCAGGCCCCGTGGAGCCTTCAGATCGATCGCCACGCTCCGCTTGTTGCGGTTGTTCGCCAGGTAGTAGGCGCTGACGTCGTCGATCTCGGGGCCGGCGATGGCGCGGCTTGAGTCGCCCGCGAGCGATTCGACCTTGATGACGTCCGCGCCGAGGTCGCCGAGCAGCTGCGTTGCCGAAGGGCCGGAGAGGAAGGTGGTGAGGTCGATGACCCGGATCCCCTCCAGGGGCGGACGCTCGATGGTGGTCATGCCGCCTCGAAGATATGAATGGTGCAGGCGCCATGGTCGAGACCGGCGGTGCCGCCACCGGTGACGTGGGTCATCGCCCACCGCGCTCTGTCGATCTGCCGTGCGCCCGCTTGGTCAGTGAGCTGCCAGAACGCCTCGGCGACCTGCGCGACGCCGCTCGCACCGACCGGGTGGCCCTTCGAGAGCAGGCCCCCGCTGGGGTTCACCACGACGTCGCCGCCGAAAGTGGTCTTGCCGTCGCGAATAAGGTCCACGCCGTGCCCGGGCTCGGCGAGCCCGAAGGCCTCGTAGTAAATGAGTTCGGCGATCGAGAACGCATCGTGCAGCTCGATCATGTCGAGATCCTTCGGCCCGATGCCGGCCATCGCATAGGCGTCGCGGGCCGAATCGTAGGAGATCTCGGGCTTGATCATGTCGCGGAAGCCTTCGGCGACGTGGCCGGAGTGCAGCACGGAGGCGGCCACGCGGATGCCGGGTTTGGAGTCGAGGCGCTTGCGTGCGCGCTCGGAGGCGAGCACGACGACGGCGGCCCCGTCGCCTGTGGGGCAGCACATGGGCAGGGTCAGCGGGTCGGCGACGCGGCGCGCGTTCAGGACCTCCTCGACGGTCGTTTCCTGGCGGAATTGCGCGAACGGGTTCAGTGCGCCGTGTTTGCGGGCCTTGACGCTGACCAGCGCGAGGTCCTCGGGCGTTGCGTCGGTCTCGTGAAGGTAGCGGGTGGCGCGCATCGCGTACACCGCGGGCATGATGATGCCTTGCTTGACTTCGCGGTCCTCTGGAGAGAGGGGCAGCGTACCGCCGCCGAACTGGGTCAGTTTCTCGACGCCGATGACGACGGCGATATCGATCAGGCCCTGCGAGATGGCCTGCCATGCCTCGTGTATCGCCGTGGCACCGCTCGAGCAGGCGTTGTCGACGTTGACCGTGGGGACGGTGCCTAGCCCGATCTCTTTGCAGATGCGCTGCCCGGTCATCATGCCGCCGTAGGAGTGGCCGACATAAACGGCGTCGACGTCCGACTTTTCAATTCCAGCATCGCGGATCGCATCGATGAGCGGGGAGACCGCGAGGCCGACATACGAGGAGGTGCGGTGCTTCCCGAATGGGATCATCGCCGCCGAAATCACAAATACGTTGTCACTCATGTTAATCCTCTCGCTTTTCGCCGGCCGCCGGCGCGAAGAACCAGTTCTCGTCATGGACACCAAGCTCGACTCGCATGTCGGGGCGCAGTGGGGTGTCACCCTCGCGGATGTCGGCCAAGGTGCGTACGCCGTTGTCAAGGTCGACATAGCCAAGCGGGCGGATGCCCGCGGTGCCGACGTGTATGCGGGTGAAGGAGTAGAGCACGCCGGTGCTCGGCAGCGCAACGCGGGTGACGTCGCGGCTGATACAGGAACTGCAGACCACGCGGGTGCCGATCATCGTGCAGCCACATGCGTTGCACTGGCTGCCGACCAGGCGCTGCCCTTCCGGGAACGTGCCGATCAGGCTGTCGGCCTCCATGTCTGCAATGGGCTGTGAGGCTGGGGCCTCGGTAGTCGCAGTCACTGCGCACCTTCCTTGCTGGCTGCGGCCGCCAGGGTGATCGCCCGGGTCGGGCAAACGTTGATGGCCATCTGGATCTTGTCTTCAGGGTCGCCGTGCTCGTCGGTGACAATGGCAATGCTGAGATCGTCAAGGTCGAAGGTGCCCGGCGCATAGAACGTGCACTGCCCCGAACCCATGCACCGGTCCCGGTCGACGGTGAGGTTTTCAGGCATCATGCCCCCTTCGGCGTGTACTCGAGGAAGAGATGGTTGTGGCCGCGGAACTTGTAGCTTCGGATCAGGTCCCATTCCGGGGCGTCATTTGAGCCGTGGTGCTCTTTGCTGATCCACATACGCTCGGTGCGTTCGAGGAAGCGCTGGATCGAGAAGACCGCTTCGGCGCGAGCGAGGGGAGCGCCCGGACAGGTGTGGATCCCGCGGCCGAAGGCGAGGTGCTGCCTGGCGTTCGCACGTTCGATGTCGAACTCGGCAGGATTGTCGAAGAGCCGGGGATCGCGGCCCGAGGCGCCGTGCAGCAGCATGACGACGGTGCCGGGGACGAGGTCGTGGCCGCCAATGCTGGTGGCGACTTTGGTGAGTCGGAAAGATCCCTTGATGGGCGCTTCGATGCGGAGTGTTTCCTCGATGAACTTTGGAATGAGCGAGGTTTGGCAGCGCAGTAGGGCTTGGAGGTCCTGGTCCTCGGCGATTCGCTGCAGGGCGATGCCCATGAGCTGCACCGTGGTCTCTTGGCCGGCGGCAAACATGTTAGATGCGATGCGGGCGACCTCAAGGGGCCCGGGAAGGGAACCGTCGGGGAAGGTGGCCAGCGCCATGCCCGTAATCACGTCATCCTTCGGATCATTGCGGCGCTCCTCGATCTTCGCGACGAAGTAGTCGTAGAGCTTTTCAATGCTGCTGTGATGGCTGGCCTGAAGCTCGAGGTTGCCGAGCACGGGGCCCGGAGCGGACGCGAGCAACTCAAGCAGCATGGGGTGATCCTCCTCAGGCACGCCGAGCAGGTCGGCGACCGCGAGGATGGTGTAGCCCTTGGCATAGTCCCAGATGAAGTCGCAATTGCCTCGCTGGATGATCTCGTCGAGGAAGCGGTCCGCGGTGCGCTTGAGGAAGTCTTCGTTCTCCTTGAGGCGTTTCGGTGTGATGAGACCCATCAGGAGCGTGCGGTGGTCTGTGTGCACCGGCGGATCGAAAGTGACAATCTGGTCGTTGTTCGGGAAGTACTCACGGTACTGCTCGAGGAGATCGCTCAGGTCGTCGCCGACGAGCTCCACGGGAAGGTCGAGAACCGGTCCTCCGGTCCGGTTGATCGAGGAGTAGACCTCGGGCTGGTGGTACACCTGCAGTGCTTCTTCGTACCCCGTGACGATCACGACGCCGTATTTCGGCTCACGCCATACCGGATGGTTGGCGAGCATGTAGTCGAAGTAGGGCTCTGCCGTCTTCGCTGTCTCCGGGTCGGTGAAGAAGTCAATCCTGGTGGGATCGATGTCGACGGTGGTCATCTGAGTCCCTTTCCCTTCAGTCTGAGTCAGCCCTTGCCTCGATGTCCGCGCGCCGTTGCCTCGGGACTCTTCGAGATCAATCAAGAGCTCATAATGTTTTGTTGAATAGAACGCGTGTACTGTTAGACGCATTCCCAGCATGGGCCTCGAGTGAGCTAGTGTCAAGCCTGCTCCCCGCGAATGCTCGAAATAAAGGGCGATTCGCGTCCTGTTGACGCCGCACCGCGGATCGTGTCACATTTAATCGAAGTTCACTGTAGGGCATGACTGTTCCGTTACGGAGGTCATGCTGGATGGCCCGGGCACCCCGGGAGAAAAGGAACCAGAGAATGTCAGACGAACTTGGACCCGACCCCCTTGCCCCGTGGGTGCGGGAAATTGCGAGCAAGCACGATGCCAACCGCCACGTCGAAGGCGTGCAATGCCGTGGCTCAGTGGCGCTCATCGACCAGGCTGCCCGGCTCCGTGGCGCTGGAGAAGTGAAGTTTGGCAAGGCCATCTCTCTTGAAAAGGAGATCGAGACCCGCCCGGCACATCTCGTGGGCGGCCGGAAAGCTGCCGATGAGGAGAAAGCACAGTGGCAAAAACTGGGTTTGTCGGAAATGCCCAGCGGCCACGGAGGCGTCGAACTTGAGGTGCAGATCGGCATTCACGGCCGCTCTGCCCATGGAGGCGATGTCATCAAGTACGACGCCCACGGTGTCCATAACACCCACCTCGACGGGCTTGCACACATCGGCGCGGACGCCACCTGGCACGGCCCGATCCCCGCTCGGAATACCGAGACCGATGAAGACACGATGGTCAACTGGGCCCAGCACGGCATTGCGACGCGCGGCGTGCTGCTCGACATCCCCGCCGTGCGCGGCGCTGAGTGGGTCACGGCCGAGGAACCCGTCACGGCCGCGGAGCTCGACGCCGCCCTCACTGCGACCGGGGTGTCCTTTGAGCCCGGTGACGCGCTGATCATCTACCAAGGCCGCGACAGGTACGAGGCCGCCGGGAACATCTACCCGAGCGGTGCCGCCGCGGTGAAGCGCCCCGGCATCGGTGAGGACGGCGCGAAGTGGATCGCCGCCAAGGATCCAGGCCTCGTCCTTTGGGACTTCCATGATGCCCGGAACACTCCCACCGGATCGCTGGAGGTACACAGCCTCATTTGGGCGATCGGCCTCTGCCTCGTCGACAACTGCCTGCTAGGCCCTGCTATGGCAGCACTGAAGGGAGCCGGCTCTTCCGCGGGCCTGCTGGTCGCCGCACCTCCTGCTATTCACCGTTCCACGGGTGTTCTCATCAACCCACTCCTTCTCTACTAGAAGCGTGAAAGCGCCGGTACCGAGCGACTTTGCCGCTCCGGACCGGCGTCTTCTGCTGCCTGGCGGCGGGGGCGTCGGGTTGACGCCGACCGGGCGTTACCTTGGAGCCGGCACGGAAGCCTCTTCAGGCCGCCTCGGAGCCGGCAAACTCGACAGTCCCTCCGGCATCGACGAGCCGCGCATACGCGCCGCCTGAATCGCGAAGTTGTCCGGGCGTTCCGAACTCCACGATCGCACCGCCAGAGAGGACCGCCAGCTGGTCCGCTTTCTCCACGGTGGAGAGCCTGTGGGCGATGGTCAGCGTAGTCCGGCCAACGGCCAGCCGGTCGAGTGCCGCCTGGACGTGGGCCTCGGTGGCGTTGTCCAGGGCGGACGTGGCTTCGTCGAGGACCAGTACTTTGGGATTGCGCAGGATGGTCCGGGCAATGGCCAGGCGCTGCTGCTCTCCTCCGGAGAACCGGTGGCCCCGGGCGCCGACCATCGTGTCCAGGCCGCCGGGCAAGCTTGCAATCAGGTCCGCGATCTGTGCCGAGGCCAGAGCCCTCCACAGGACGGCGTCGTCCGCGCCGGGTGCGGCCAGCAGGAGGTTTTCCCGAATGGTGTCGTGAATCAAGTACGTCTCCTGGGACACCACGCCCACAATTTTCGTCAGGTCCTCCGGGGCGATGTCGCGCACGTCCACGCCGTCAATGGTGATCCGCCCGGCGGTGGCGTCATGCAGGCGCGGGACCAGCGAGCCCAGCGTCGATTTACCGGAGCCCGTGGGGCCCACGATTGCGGTGCTGGTGCCGGCCGGAAGCGTAAGGTCGACGTCGAGCAGAACGTCAGTGCCGCCGTCGTACGCGAAACGGACGGCCTCAAAGCGGACCTCGCCGCGCACTGCGGCCGGGTCCAGGGGGGCGGGCCGCGCCGGGGGAGTGATCTCGGGAGCCAGATCCAGGTACTCGAAGATGCGGCTGAACAGGGCCATCGCCGTGACCCATTGGACGCCGAGATCCAGCAAGCTCATGACGGGGCGGAAGATGGCGCCCTGCAATGCGGTGAACGCCACGAGCGTGCCGATGGTCATGCCTCCGCTAGTGACGGGCAGCCCGGCGGCGAGGTAGATCAGCGCCGGAATAGCCGAGAAGATGATGCCCATGGTGGACATCCGCCAGCGGCCGGCCAATTGGGAGCGCATCTCCAGGCCGATCAGCCGTTTGGAGCTTTCCGTATAGCGGTGGGCGTCGCGCTTGGTGGTTCCGAGGGTTTTCGAGAGCCGGACGCCGGAGACTGACAGCCCTTCCTCGACCTGTGTGTTCATGGTGGCCAGTTCGCTCTGCAGCGTTGACGTGATGTTGCGCCGGAGCAGGGCCACCCGGCGGGTGAACCAGACAGCCGGCGGGATCACTATCAGGGACAGGAGCGAGAGCCCGGGAGAAATGGCCACCATCGCGATGGCAGTGGCAATGGCGGTGGTCAGGTTGGAGGCAACGCCGGTCGCGGTGGAGGTGATGACTTGCTGTAGGCCGGAAATATCGTTGTTCAACCGCGACTGTACCTCGCCGCTGCGGGTCCGGGTAAAGAATCCGAGTGATTGCTTCTGCAAGTGGGTGAACAGGCGCGTGCGCAGGGTATGCATGATCTTCTGGCCCATGCCCGTGGTCATCCAGGTTTGCAGCACGCCAATAAGCGCGGTTGCGGCGGCCACGGCGATCAATCCGGCGGCCAGCCATGCGAGAAGCGGCAGATTCTTGCTGGGCAGCGCGACGTCGATGATGTGGCGGACCAGGAACGGCTGCGCCAGGCCGATGATGCTGGAAGCGCTGATGAGAAGCACGACGACGGCGATGGTCGCCTTGTGCGGGGTGAACAGCCCGGCGATCCGTTTGAGGCTCACGGGGTGCTGTTTCAACTGGGTGCGGTCCGCGGGATTGAGGCGGGCGGGGCCGCGGCCGGGACTTCGGGCTCCAACGCCCGGTCGATGAGGATTTTGGGTGAGGATGTTCTCCGTCATAAGCACCACCTCCAGTGGCGAGCGGGGCGCGGGAATCGCGCCTACTAATACAGAGGTTACCTCACTATGTGGTTACTGGTCAAATTGCTAGACTGACGGCATGCACTCACAGCCCTCTGATTCCGCCGACCTTGGCGATCTCTTCCACGCCGCTTTCCGGGGGCTGCGCCGGACCTGGGCCGAGCAGCTGTCTCCGTGGGAGCTGACGCCGCACCAATGGCGGGCGCTCATGACGCTAATGCGCCCGGCTCCAGGGGACCCCATGCGGCTGAAAGACCTGGCGGAGCGGCTGCGCATTGCGCCACGATCGGCCACGGAAGTGGTGGACCAGCTCGAGGTCAAAGGCCTCGTCCGTCGCGATCCTGACCCCACGGACCGGCGTGCCACCCTCGTCGCCGCCACAGCTGACGGGCAGCAACTCTTTGCGAAGATCAGCGCCGAACGGCGTGGCAAGTCCTCCGAGTACTTTGCCCGGCTCAGCGCAGAAGATCGCGCCGAATTGGCCCGGATTCTGGGGCAGCTCAGGGACTGAAGTGAACACCGCCTGCCTGCCAAGTTGACGCAGAGTAGGTAGAGTCGAAGCCATGACTCGCCGGAAGGTTCCAGTTGCCCTTGTCGCGCTCCCTTTCGCGTTGTGCCTGATCGCCCTTGCGCCAGCAGAGAGAGCGGGGGCCGCAAACTGCGATTCGCAAGGGCTTCTAGGGGTGGTTGGCATGTGCTCTCCCGGCAACTCCCCATCTCCCCGGCCGTCGGAAAAACCCACCCCGTCGGCCACGGCTATCCCACCGGTACAACCGCAACCCCAGCCGGATCCCGGCGTCGCGGTTCCGTCCGGTGGCGCTTCAACGCCCTCGACGGCGGTGACCGTGCAGCCGGACCCCACTCAGGCCGCGCCACCCGCCACAACCACAGCCGCAGTGCCCTCGCCGATCGTTTCCAGCCCGAGCCCCTCGACGCAAAATTCAACCTCTGCAGCGGGCGCCGCCCGGATTGACCCAGGCGCCCCCGCCCAGAGCGACCATCCCATTACTCCAACCGTCTCAGTGGCTGGAATCCTGGTGGCCTTCGGCGGAACCCTGATTGCCGCGGGCGGAGTGGTAGGCCTCAGAAGATATCCGCCGCTTTAATCCCGGCCCCGAAATTCCACCGGAAACAGGTAATAGCGGACCCTGCCTCATTCCGGTGTGCGTTCCTAGGATTGAAAGCAAGCAGACAAGCTTTCACTAACAAGGAGAACCCCATGACCGAGCCATCCCGCGCCCAGCAACTCGTCGGAGACATCTCGCCCAAACTTGCCTCCCTTACCGACGACGTTCTCTTCGCTGACGTCTGGGAACGCCCCGAGTTGGCCAAGCGGGACCGGAGCCTCATTACCGTTGCCTGTCTCGTGACAAGCGGCAGCACTGAACAGCTTTTCGGGCACCTGCGCCTCGCGAAGGCAAACGGACTCAGCGAAGCCGAATTGAGCGAGGCTATTACGCACCTGGCGTTCTATGCGGGCTGGCCCAAGGCGATGTCCGCCATGGCGGTGGCCAAGCAGGTGTTTGCCGCGTAGCCAAGTCCGCGCGAGTAGCCAAGTCCGCGTCAGGGGCGCTTAACGACCCGTTTCCCGGTTGCTGTTCCGGAAGTCATGCCTGCGGGGTCTGCCCTTGGAGGGAGGCAATCTGTGCGCGCGCGGCTGCGATGAGCTCCTCATTCGTGTTGGCGTGCCCGTTGAGGCCCCAGCCGCCGTCGGGCGCTTCCGTGAGAAGGACCCAGGTTCGATCGGGCAGTGCCGGGTCCGCAGCCGCCGTCGCGACGAGCGCGGTGAGCTGTTCGACCAAGGCCAGCTGTTTGTCGCGGTCCAAGGCGCCCGCGTTCGTGAGGACCTGGACGCGCACGTAGTTGCTGTCGCCGTCGACATTCGACAGATCCCCCGCCGGGAGTTCGTGGATGAATGCCGCCGTGTTCTTGCGGAACATCGGGATATCCGGCACCTGCTCCACACGCATCACCGTCGACGCCAGATCGACGGCGAGCTGATGCTTGTTGGCAAAGGTCCCTGTCGTGGCGAACACGTCGATCATGGGCATGATGCTTCTCCTCTTCGAGGCAGTTCAACGGTCATTTGTCGTGCCATCCTTGCACCTTGATGTCACCGTGTCTTCCTCTGGGCAATCATTTGCGGGTCGTCTGGCTTGACGTCCTTGGAAGTGCGGTTCTTCGGCCGGTGCGGCATGATCGGTTCGGACGCGAAGCGTCGTGGGCCGCTCCACATTGATGGCGGGGCGTCGATCGCGTAGGCGAGGGCGTATGCGACCCTTTCATAGTTGACGCGCCAGCCCCTGAAATGGGGCCAGGCTTGCTCCGCCGTCACCTCAATCGGGTAATCGACAGTCCTCATGAGTTCCACGGCCGCTTGAAAATCTTCAAAAGTCACATCGAGTTCGGAATCGGGATCGGGGTCTTCCTCGACAGGGATACGAATAGCCCGGGCCACTTGATTCAGGCAGGTGAACCCCATCCGAATGACCAGCCGCGCCCGGGTGCTCGGGGCAGAACCCGGACTCAGGGAAAGCTGCAACGCGGCCGCGTCCATGACGCTGAGGAGGGAATTGAGCCAGTTCGATTGCGGTGAAGGCGAACGGAACCATACCAAAGTGAGGTAGGTGCTGTGTGATTCGGCTACGTCCGCGGCCCATCGTTCCCACCTTTGGTAAAGCTCGCTGAGCTCGCTGGTGCTGGTTTGAGCGGCCATCCCGAACCGCGTGCGCACCAGGAGCTCCGGTCCCCATGAGGGTGAGCCCGCCCTCGATACCAGGAGCGTTACTTCCGCCTCCCGCCTGTTGAAGGCCGCATAGAGCGTTGGGAGGTAACCGATCTGCAAAGCAATCACGATCAACCCGGTATAAGCGGCTACGTAAACCAACACCGTGTTGCCGACATTCCATGGAGCAGCGTAGCCAAGCGTGAACATCGCGGAGCCGGCCTCGCTTGCGGCTTGCCAGAGGTCACCGTCGACGAATGGAAGAAGCAGGAGACTGAACGACAAGTCGAACACGATCACCCAAACCAGCAGGCGGACGAACAGCGCCATGGGAGACTGCCAGGCAAGGATCCGATCACGTACTTCGTACGAGGTGAGGGGCTTTGTGATGACAAAGAAGATTTTCGCAGTGACCAAATGGGTCACCCGTGAAAGGTTGCTGTGCAGCGGTCGCGGCACGATCAGCGTTCCGATCACACTCATCCAGTTCAGGAGCAACCCAAGCAACCCGACTGAAAAACACGCCCACATTAGTACTGTCAATGCGCTCTTTCGACATGGTTAGTCACCAATTCAGCTATTGACCACCAGTAGGGACAAAGCTGATGAGGCTCGTATCATTCATTCCACCCTCGGATCTTGTCAAGGGTGAGGGGCTGCGTCGTGCTTCGGTGCGACGTCATCAGCAAAGCATCGCCGGAGAGTTAGGGAGTAACCATCGTGGCAAGCCATCTCATCCTCGGCGCGGGACTCGTGGGCGGGACGCTCGCGAAGCAACTTACCGCCCGTGGCGATCAAGTCACGCTCGGCACCCGCAGCGGCACTACGGTCCCCGGCGCGCCTCCAGTGAAGCTGGACGCAAGCAACGCGGCCGACGTGACACGGGCTGCGCACGGAACCGACACGATTTTCGTTTGCACCAACCCGCCGTACACCAACTGGGTAGCCGACTGGCCTCCGATCTTCGACGCCGTGATCAAGTCGGCGCGTGACTCCGGGGCCGCGCTTGTGCTCATGGGCAACCTCTATGCATACGGACCGCCGGACGGTCCGATGACCGAGCATTCACGGCTCGCCACGAGCGAGAGAAAGGGATTGGTACGCAAAGCGGGTTGGGCGAAAGTGCTTGCGGCGCACGAACGCGGTGAAATCCGGGCCGCGGAGGTTCGGGCGAGCGACTACTTCGGTCCTGGGGCGGTGGGGATGTCGACGCACCTTGGCGGTGGCTTTTTCGAACCACTCCTGGCCTCCAAAACGGCGCGTGTCGTTGGGGACCCCGCACTGGAGCACAGTTGGAGCTTCCTTCCCGATATCGCCGCGACACTTATCGCGGCCGCAGACCATACGGGCGAATGGGGACGGGCCTGGCATGTGCCGAGTGCATCCGTCCCGCGCTCGGAAATCGCGCGGCAGGTGAATGAGCGTTGGGGCGTGAAAGGCCGGGTGGCCTCGATCCCGCAGTGGTCACTTAAAGCCCTCGGCACTGTCATTCCGATCCTGCGCGAGATCTCAGCTTCCAGCTACCAATTCACGATGCCCTTCGTGATCGACTCCATGGAGACGCAGAGCATCCTGGGCGTCACGGCAACATCGTGGGACCAAGCACTGGAGGTCACTGTGGACAGCTACCGCAAGCCCGAAACGAGCCATTCGGTGCGGTGACTAACCCCTCCGCTCAACCGCAGCGAGAATGGCCTCCCCGAGCTCAGTCGGCTTGGTGAACTGGGGCCAGTGTCCCGTGGGCAGGTCCATGAATTCGACGTCGTTGATGCGCGCGAGCTCGGCCACGAAGGGGTGGCCGGACTCGATCCATTCGCCGAGCAGGCTGGAGGGGAACTCGCACGCGATGATGGTGGCCGGGACGTCGTAGCGGCGCACATCGTGCAAGCGCTGCTTATCGGTGGTCACGTTCTTTGGCTCCGGGATGGCGCGTGCGCGGAAGGCGGCCCGCAGCTCCTCGTTGAGGTCCACGAGGTCCTCATTTTCGAAAAGCTCCCATGGCGGCAGGGGCACGGCATCGCCCTCAACAGGAAGTTCGTCGTTGATGACGCCGCCCTCGCCCAGCGGTCCGCTGTCAACGTAGACCGCCCGGACCACGCGGTCCGGGCGGGCGTCGACCGCGCCGTGGATGATGGCGCCTCCACCGGAGTGGCCGACCAGTACGACGGGATTGTCGACGGCGTCGACGGCCGCTACTACTGCGTCGATGTGGTCTCTGAGGCCGATGCCGGACCTCGGGGCGTCAATGGCCTCCAGCCCAGGCAGCGTGAGTGGGTGGACCGTGTGCCCCGCAGCAACGAGCGGCGGCGTGACCTCCGACCACGAAGAAGCGTCCAACCAGAATCCGGGAACCATGATGATGTCCATGCCGGTACCCTACGACGGGCCACCGACAGAATGAACCCTTGCGTTGGTCCCGCACTCCGCAACGCGCCAACAGCTCACACCGTCGCGGTCCGTCCCGATCGAAGGAGGGGCGCGAAGAACGCGGCGAGTTCCGCCGTCGCGGTCAGGGGCAGGACGTTCGCGACGTACTGGTCGGGCCGAACGACCACCACGACGCCGCCGCGGTCCAGTCCGCGCAGCTCGAAGATGTCTGCCGAGGGGTCGGTGCCGTAGACGTTCTCGAGGTACGTGAGCTTGAACGGTCCGACCTGGGGCTTGAATGCCGCCGGCACGGCGCCGATGTCGACGCCTGTGTGCTCCTGCTGGTAGATCACCTTCACGTCGAACCACGCGTCCCGGTCGGCGCCCGACGGCGTTGCGGCCAGCGGCGAGTCCGGCGAGTTCGCGATCCACCCGGCAAAGTCC
>NZ_JBFTOG010000029.1:0-71715 GCF_056397865.1 Arthrobacter sp. 05L417 | reverse complement strand
TCAGGGTTCCCAGGTCCCCGCCGGAACCCTTGACCCACAACAGCTCCACGTCCTCCCCGGTCACCGGGTCCTTCTCCGTGCCCTTCGCCGAGGTGTTCCCACCGGCGAAGTTCGTGTTCCGCTTGTCCGCGCCCAGGCGGTTGGAACGGGTGATCAGCTCTTCAACAGCGTGGTTTTCCATGTGACTCATGCTTCCGATCGGACTGGGTGCTGAGGTGCTCAGCGGCTGTTTGGTCAGCGTTACTCTGCTGGCGGGACAACTCGCAGTCCCGCTCATCGGACGGAGGGGTTTGCCGCTGGAAGGGTCAATTTCCCCGCCAGCGGCACCCCACGCCGAGGTGGTGTTGACTTAGAAGTCGTAATTGCCGATGTTGCTCTTGTCGAAGACGATCGGGTCACCCACGTTAACGACGCCGTCTTTCCCAACCGTGTATTTCCCCAACCGCCCGGCCGTGAACGTTTCGCCTTCCTTGCCGCTGATCGTCCCCTTACCGAGCGCGTCGATCGCGTAGGTGGCCAGGTAGCCCATGTCCTTCGGGCTGTACAGTGCAAAGGCTGAGACGGTGCCGTTTTTGATGTAATCCCGCGTCGCATTCGGTGTGCCCAAGCCAGTCAAAGCGACCTTGCCCTTGAATGACGAGTCGGAGATATAGCGTGCCGCGGCCGCGAGGCCCACATTCGTGCAGGCGATGATGCCTTTGAGCTGAGGATGGGACTGCAGCAAGGCGGCGGTCTTGTTGAACGACTCCTGGTCGTCATCATTGCCGTAGACGGTGTCCACCAGCTTCAGGTTCGGGTGGTTTTTGGCCAGCTCGGTCTTCATTCCGGAAATCCAAGCGTTCTGGTTCTTAGCGTTTGCGGATGCACCGAGGATCGCGACCTCTCCGCTCTCGCCGATCTGCTTTACGAGCAAGTCCACCTGAATCTTCGCGATGCTCTCATCAGTCGCCGGGGCTATGAACAAGTCCCTGAACTTAGGCTCAACGTCGGAGTCGAAGGTCACTACTTTTGTTCCGGCCTTCCGTGCCGCAGTCAGGGCCGAGCCGGGAGCAGTGGGGTCACTGGCTGAGAGTACGATTCCGGAAGCCCCCTGTTGGCTGAGGGTGTTGATGAAGCTGACCTGGGCATCTGCTGCCGAAACAGCGGGACCGACCTCAGCAAACGTCCCCTTGAGCTCCTTTGACGCTTCCTCGCTGCCTTTGGCTGCATCCTGGAAGTAGGGATTGCCCAGCGCCTTGGGCAGGAAGCCAATGCTCAGGTCCTTGGCGGTGCTCTCCTGGGAAGAGCCTGACGGTCCGGACGTCTCTCCTGCGCCGCAGCCGGAGGTGACGAGGGCCACGGTGGCGGCGACCGCTGCTAGTGCGGCCAGACGAGAGCCACGTGTCCCTCGGGATGTGAATAGCGACATTTCTTTATTTCCTTTCAATGACGGACAAAAGTGAGATAAGACTGGATCGGACGTTCGCCTACGCATGACGGGCTGGGGTTTTCGATGTCCCCTCCTTGGCGGCCCGGGTAATTTTCCCTTTGAGCCAGGTAAGCAAGCTTGGTGACACGATCGACGCGACCAGCAGTGCGCCGACGATAATGTTGATGACGTCGGAGGTTACGTTGACGAAACGCAGGGCACTTTGAAGCGTGCCGATCAACAGGACCCCCGCGAGCACTCCGTGAAGGGCGCCCTTCCCGCCGAAGATGGAGACGCCGCCGAGAAGTACCGCGGCGATGACGGTCAGCTCCAGTCCCTGTGCGTTGTCACCGCGCGCGCTCCCGTAGCGGAATGTGAAGTAGATGCCTGCAAGTGCCGCGACGAGCCCCGACAGGACAAAGAGGATGAACTTTGTCCGCTGAACCTTCACACCGGAGAAGGCTGCGACTTCCCGGTTTCGCCCGATGGCGAATATCCCGCGTCCGAAGGGCGTGAAATGAAGCAGGAGGACGAAGGCCAGGGCCAGAACGACGACCAGAACCATGACGTAGGGGATACCGCTTTTGCCGAATACGGACGTCGTTAGTGTGGTCCAGTATTCGGGAAAGTTCACAACGGATCTCGTTCCCAGAATGCCGACAGCGATTCCACGAAAAAGCGCCAGCGTCCCGATTGTCACGGCGAGGGAAGGTAGCCCGACGACGGTGACGAGAAAACCGTTGATGGCTCCGCAGACAATGCCGAGCACGAGCGCTGCCAGCGCTGCGAGTTCAATGGGCCAACCGGCGTCGAACAAGGCCCCGAGCGTGACGTTGCTCAGTCCGACAATGCTTGCCACCGAAAGGTCGATTTCCGCTGAGATCAGAATCAAGGCCATCGGCAGGGCAATGAGGAGGATCGGGGTGACATCCAGCAGCAAGTATCCCAAGGTGAGGGGACTGGAGAACTTGCGGATCGACATCGACGCGACGGCAGCCACGATGATCAAGGCGATGACGACGGCGAATTCGCGGGTGAGGAAGAACCGTTTCCACGCCGGAGAACTGTAGTACGGATAGCTTTGGCTCCGGTACGGGGCGGCCTGCAAGGACGTGGATGAGTCAGTCATTTGCGTTGTCCCTGATCTCGATGAGTTTGTGGAATTGGCGAAGGGAGAGAACTCGATCCAGCGCGATGGCGCCGAGGATGAGGGCTCCGACGACCGCCTGCTGCCAAAAATCCTGCACTCCCAGAAGCGGCAGGGCCCGGTTGATGGTCAAAAGGAGCACGGCACCGATCGCGGCTCCAAGCACGCTTCCGCTTCCGCCGAAGATAGCGATTCCGCCGACGACGGCGGCCGCGACAGAGATGAGTTCAAAGCCGGTTCCAGCCTGCGAATCGACCGTCCCATAACGTGCGGCGAACAGGACGCCGGCGAGGCCGGTCAGCGCCCCACATGCAACGAAGGCGTGTATTACCCGTTTCGTGATGCGCAGACCATACAGTGTCGCTGCTGAGGGATCCGAGCCGATGGCGTAAAGCTCGCGGCCCCCACGCGTGGTCTTCATGCACCATCCGACGGCGACGAGCACCAGCGCCGCGATGATGGCCAGTGTGGGAATGTTCAGGAACGAGCTGACACCGAAGCCAAGGAAGTCGCGTGGCATGTCGGACGCGTTGATCGGCTTGCGCCCGACCCACCAGACGTCAACACCCCGGTAAATGTAGAGCGTGCCCAAGGTGACCACGAGCGCGGGCACCTTTGCGTAGGCGATCAGTGCACCGTTGATCAGTCCGAGGAGAGCACCGAGGGCGATTCCGGCAATAATGACGACCGGAATCGGCATCCCAGGGAAATCAATGAAGAGGCGTCCCGTCAGATAGGCGGTGAGCCCGACGACGGAACCGACTGAAAGGTCAATGTTGCGGGTAATGATGACCATCGCCTGTCCGATGGCCAGGAGCACAAAGATTGCCGGAGTGAGGAGGAGGTCCCGGAACCCGTCGGTGCTGACGAGAAACGCGGGGCTTCGAACCGTTGTCGCCACAAGGACTAACAGGAGGGCGAGAACGATGCCCGTTTCTCGGGACTTCAGTAGTGTTTCGATAGCCTGCGCTGCGGGGTTCTTGCGTGCGGGGGAGATGAGGGCCGTCACTGCGTCGGCTCCATCACGTTCGTGGCGGCCAGGACCTGTTGCCTGTCGTGCGTTGCCGCGAACATCACGGTTTCCGCCGTCGCCTCTGCGCGGGGGATCTCTGACGTGATTCTTCCTTCACGCATGACGAGAACACGATCGGCCATGCCGAGTACCTCCGGTAGTTCTGAGGAAATCATGAGGATTGCGAGCCCCTGGCCCGCAAGTTGTGAGAGCATGCGGTGGACCTCCGCTTTGGTTCCCACATCGATGCCGCGGGTGGGCTCGTCGACGATAAGTATCCGAGGCTGAGCCGCGAGCCACTTGGCTAGGACAATCTTTTGCTGGTTGCCGCCCGAGAGCGTTCCTGCTGCCGTCGCCAGGGAATGGGACTTGACCTGCAGGCGCTGGGCCCACCCGTCGGCCGCCAGGTTCTCCGCCTTGGAGGAGAGGAGACCGAAACGAGCGAGACCTCGGCAGATGGACAGCGTCAGATTTCGTGCTACACCGAAGTCCAGGATGAGGCCCTGCTGCCGGCGGTCCTCTGGTACGAGGGCAACACCGAGCTTCATGGCTGCTGCGGTGTTCTTTCTCGGAACACTTTCGCCGTACACCGATACATGGCCCGAATCGTAGTTGTCGACGCCGAAGATGGCTCGGGCGACCTCACTGCGCCCGGCGCCGACGAGGCCAGCGAGGCCAACAATCTCTCCGGCGCGGACGGTGAAGCTGATGTCATGGAACGTTCCAGTGGAGTTCAGGTTGCGGACCTCTAAGGCGACGTCACCGATGGTCGCTTCTTCCTTTGGAAAGAGTGAAGCCACATCCCGTCCGACCATCTTTCGCACGAGCGAAGGGACGTCCGTCTCATCGATCGGATCGGTGGAGATGTACTCACCATCGCGCATCACGGTCACCGTGTCGCAGAGCGCATAAACTTCCTCGAAGCGGTGCGAGATGAACAGCAACGCACGCCCCTCGTCGCGGAGCGCCCTGGCGATGGCAAACAGCCGGTCGACCTCGGCGAGGCTTAGCGCCGCCGTCGGCTCATCCATGACCAGGACTTTCGCATCCAGCGACATCGCCTTGGCAACTTCGATGATTTGTTGATCTGCGATGGACAGCCCCTGAGCGGGCCGGTCAGGATCAATATGCACATCTAGGCGGCTGAATAGCTCCTGCGCGTGCTTTCTCATCGCCGCCCGGTCGATCCGTCCCCAGGACTTCATGGGCTGACGGCCCATGAAGATATTCTCCGTGACGGAAAGATCAGGAAAGAGGGTCGGCTCCTGGTAGATGACGGCGATGCCGGCATTCTTGGATTCGGCAGTGGATCGAAAATCCACCTCGGTTCCGTCGAGGGTGAACGAACCGGCATCCCGGTGGTACAGACCTGCAATGATCTTGACGATTGTTGACTTGCCGGCTCCGTTCTCACCCATCAAGGCATGAATGGAGCCGGCCCTGAGCGTCAGCTCGCCGTTTCGAAGCGCCCGTACCGCCCCGAACGACTTCGAGACTTCGGACAGCTCAAGCACAACATCGCCGACGGTTGACGTGGAAGAGTGACTCGACAAGCGGATCAATCCCTTCCCGTGGGGGTGGCGGTCATCAATGTGTAGGCGCCCTGCGTGGTATCCAGGCGGCTGTACTGAGCGAGCACGGGGATGTCGCTTGTCACCATAAGGGCATAGGGGACTCCTGCGGGGATGCGTAGGCCACCCAGCTTGTCCGGATCGTCGGTCCTGAGGTGGTACGCCCGCTCGGCGGGCAGGAGAACCGGATCCGAAAGACGCGGTTCGTCGTCGGCGAAGTAGGCTGCGAAGGTCACTTCAGCAGCGGAGCTGCCTACGTTTAGCAGGCAGATCGATTCGTGGCTCGTTTGCCCGCAGGAGCTTTCAGAAGGAATGTACGCATCGGGAACGTACCAGCGCGTGTGTCCGTCAGCCTTTGTTGCAGTGGACATCCGGATTCACCAGCCCGCCGGAGTGCCGACACGCTCACTGATGCGCTGCTTACGGTCCTCGGAATCACGGTAGGCACCAAGCGGATCTGCCACCACGCCCTGACGCTCCCTCAGCCTCCGCAGCAGCGGACGAACGTCCGTTTCGTATGCATCGGTCAGGACTTCATTGGCCGTCACGACATCCCCGGCTTCCTGGGCGGCGGAGAGAGCCGCGCGGTCCACGAGCAGGGCTTTCGCGAAGGCGGCCTGCATCGCCGTGACACTGCGTAGCATGGCGGGAATTTTGTCCTCGATCATCGCGCACTGATCAATCTTGTAGAGGACGTTGCGCGCCGTTTCAGCGACGCGCGGGTCTGCATCGTCCTCTCCGCCAACGAGCTCGACCGCAATAAGGAACAGTTCATAGGGGTTAATGGCGCCGACAAACAGGTCATCATCGGCGTATTTCTTACCGTTAAGGTCAAAGCCGCCCAGGCGGTTCTCGTCAAGCAAGGTTGCGACTATGTGCTCAATATTGACACCGAGGGCATGGTGGCCCAGGTCGACCAGCACCTTCGCACGATCGCCCAACTTCTGGCAGAAGGAGAGCGACTGCCCCCAGTCGGCAATGTCCGTGTGGTAGAAAGCCGGCTCGAAGAGTTTGTATTCGAGCACCATGGTCATGTCCTCGTCGAGCGCAGCGTAGATCTCCTGCAGACCTTCACGAAGGAAGTGGCGCCGCCGACGGAAATCGGCCTGGCCGGGGTAGTTGGTGCCGTCGGCCAGCCACATGGACATCTGGGTGGAACCAACCGAACGCATGACGTCAACGACTTCGATCGAGTGCTCGATCGCCTTGCGCCGGATCTTGGGGTCGAGGTTCGTCAGCGAGCCGAACTTGTAGTCATCGTCCTGGAACAGGTTCGGACTGATTGAACCGATCACCAGACCTTCCTTTTTGGCGTAGTCAGAGAGCCGGCCATAGTCGTCGACCTGGTCCCAGGGAATGTGTAGGGCAACCGAAGGAGCAACTCCGGTGAGTCTGTGCACGAGCGCGGCGTCATCGATCTTTTCCCAGACGTCGCGCGGTGTCCCCGGGGTGTTGAACACCTTGAACCGTGTTCCGGTGCTCACGTACCCCCAACTCTGGGTCTCAATATGCTGCTGAGCCAGGCGTGTCAAAATTTTCTCGTGCTTATCAGATTCAGACATGGGATCTCCCGATCGATGTAGTAAGGCTGGTTTCGGCTTTTTATTGGCCGTCAGTTGGGTCAGCTGTGGTTCAGAATGAGCCGGGCCGGCTCTGAGTTCACTGGTGTGGGCCGCCGGGACTGAGAAGCTCCTTGCGGCGGAGGTGTTCGTCCGGACGCGAGTCGATGCGCTCTGCGTCTGGTTCGGACAGGTGTGTAGTGTTTCCGATGGAAAGGGCGCCGCCGATGATACGGGCGCATTTCACAGCCATTTCTGTGATCTGCAGAGCCTCCGTGGCAGACTGACCCAAGGCAAACATTCCATGATTGACAAGGTAAAGAGCCTTCGGCGGCCCGCCGAAAGCGGCGATATGGCGCTGAAGTTCGCGGCGTGCGCTGCGGGCCAGTTGGAGCCCCGGGTCGGTGTAGGGAATGAGCAGCTGGCGCTTGCCCAGAACCACCACCTGGTCTGGAAAGAGGGTTCCTGAGACGAGCTCCGTGGCTTGGTCCGAACAGAGCAACGCATTGACGCTGACGGGATGGGTGTGCGCGACAACCGGCGTCTCCCCGTATTCCTGGCAGACAGCGTGCAGCAAAGCCTCAACGGAGGGCCTCTTGTCTTCGGAGTCGACGAGGCTTTCCATCAGTACGCGCGCAACCGTTTCATCATCGGCCGTGTCATCATTCAGGAGGGCCAGAAGCGGGGCCAGCCGGACCTCAACCAAGTCTTGTCGGGTGGCGGTCGCCATGTTTGCCCCTGACGCTTTGACAAACATTGTCTCCGGGGTGGCTCGACCGGAGACGTTTCCTTCAGCAAGGATCACCAGGTCCCGCCCGGGTTCTCCGAGGGTTCGGCAGAGTCTGACAATGTCGTCGGCTATTTTATGGCTCACGACTTTTCCTTTCGCGCGGCTTGGAGGTAGTGCAGTTTTTGCGCGGCTGTCTGCCAGGCAAGCAATGAGGACCTGTCGGAGGCCGGGTTGTACCGCAACGGTTCGGTGCTGGCCCGAACGATCTTGCGGGCGTGGGCGACATTTTCGACGGCACCCGTCGAGATGGCCTGGACCAAGAGATTGCCCATCGACGTGGCTTCGGCGGGACCGGCCAGAACTGCGCGCTGGCTCGCGTCGGCGGTCAGCTGGCACAACAGCGAGTTTCTGGAACCTCCGCCGATCATGTGGATCACCTCGACGGGTTCCCCGCTGATCTCCCGGGCCGCGGTGATCGCTGCGCGGTATGCCAGCGCCAGACTGTCTACGATGCATCTGGTCATTTCGGCATGACTTTCGGGAATCTGCTGACCGCTTTGTTGGCAATAGCCTGCAATTCGTGCGGGAAGGTCGCCAGGCTCCAGGAACACAGGGTCGCCGACGTCGATGACAAATTGATGGGCCGGCACATCCTGGGCTGCCCGGAGGAGATCCGGAATTGTGGAGCGGCTACGATCGTCTCGGTTCCATTGTCGGACACATTCCTCGAGCAGCCACAGACCTGCCAGATTCCTCATGAAAAGTGTTGCGCCGTAGGCGCCTTGCTCATTCGTGAAATCTGCTGATCGTGCATCCTCGGTCAGTATCGGCCGGTCCAGTTCGAGTCCCACGAGCGACCACGAGCCGCACGAGATGAAGGCGTACGGTTCTTCGGCGGGTAACGCCAGCACGGCCGAAGCGGTGTCATGTTCGGCGACGCGATACACCGTCAGCGGCTCGGCCGCTGAGATGGCGCCGCGGACGGCAGGAAGAATTTCCCCGGCCACGGTCCCGGTATCGCACAACTGTGGCAGGGCCGAGAGCGGGATGCCGGCCCGTGAGGCCAGTTGCGGAGACCATCCACCGGTAGTTACGTCCACGAGTTCGGTGGTCGACGTTATTGAACGCTCCGCGCCGAAAGTGCCTGTGAGACCGTGCACCCACAGATCCGGGATCAGCAGGGCTTTCTCCCCGCCCGCCAGTTCACCGCGCTCGGCAGCGTCCGACAATTGGTAAAGGGTATTGATGGGGAGGGGGTTGATCCCTGTGATGCTGTAACCGACCCGGGCCGGAATCCGCCGACGGAGCCGTTCAACGGTCTCGGACGGAGCTGACCTGTAGTGGCGCGCAGGAGGAAGGTCCTGTCCGCCAGGGCGGACGATGCCGTAGTCGACACCCCAGCTGTCGATGCCTGCGCCACTGGCCGAATGGCCCCGTTCGCGCAGTGACGTAACAGCTGTGCGAAGACCGACGAGCGTCTGTTGAAACAACCGGGTGGTGTCCCACTCCAAAACGCCCGCGATCAGGAGCGGGTCGTTGCTAAATCGTGTTACTTCTTTCAGCTCGATCTGTGTGTCTTCGATGATTCCGTAACAGACCCGTCCACTCGTGGCTCCAAGGTCAACCGCTATAAACGCAGGCATGGATCCTCACTCTCGACACTGAAAGACGGCGATGCACCGAGTGGTACATGTTGTGAAATTTATCAACGAATTTCATCCAACGCAAGGCATTTAAACATGAACTAACAAATGTCGGCTAGGATTACGCTCATAACAAGCGAGGGGAAGACATGACGCTAAGCGGCTCTGCAGCCACTGAAGAACGCCGAGAAATGCTCAGGGTGATTCTTCGCGAGGAAGGCACGGTTGACTTGGTCGCAGCCTCTGAAAAACTCGAAGTGCACCCCATGACCGTTCGCCGCGATCTCGATTTCCTGGAACAGGAAGGGATCGCTCGGCGTGTCCGGGGCGGTGCGGTCTACGTCGGCACCGAGGATTTTCATCAGCGCCAAGGTCGGCATTTTGCTGCAAAACGACGTATCGCCGAGAAGTTAGCGCCCCTGATCAAGTCAAACCAGGCCATCGGTTTCGATGCATCAACGACGGTCTTTCAGCTCGCAAGCGCGCTAAAGGACGTCGAGCAACTCTCGGTCATCACGAACGGACTGGCCACCTTCACGGCCCTTCAACATCGGCCAGGGATACGCGCGTACCTCACCGGAGGGGAATCCGAGGAGCAAAACGCCAGCCTCGTCGGGCCGTTGGCTGTGGCTTCGTTGTCCAGTTTCCTGCTGAATACATGTTTTCTCTCGACGACTTGCATCGACCCGGTCATCGGCACCAGCGAACCCACAATGGCTCAGGTTGAGGTGAAGAAGGCGATGGCGGACGCGTCCCAGTTTGTCGTCATTGCCACGGACTCATCGAAGCTCGGTACGCGGTCCGTCGCTCGTGCCCTTCCAATGACCAGGATCGATCTGCTCGTCACGGAACTCGATCCCAAAGACCCGAAACTGGACCCTTTCCGAGACGTCACTGACATCCTCTGAAGCAGGCACAAGGCACTTCCCAAGCGGAAAGGGAATGGACAGCTCCCACCAGATGCTCGGTTCCGACATCGTTCGGCAAGCCCAAGAGGAGGCAGTTGCCGAGACTCAGTGAGGGACTGGGGCGGGGAAGGTCACACGCTGATCCCTGTAAGGCAGTGGATCCGTGGTCGGAACGACATGATCACGGCAACTTATAGCCAGTTCAGATTCCTCCACTAGATCAAGCAGGTCGTCCCAGACGCCAGAGGGGATCCTCCACTGCGCAAGGTCCGTGACAAAATCGGCTTGCGACGGGGTGCTGGCGCCGACGATCGTTGAAGTAATCCGTGGATCAAGCGTCGAGAACTGCAGGGCAGCTGCCGCCAAGGGGATGCCATACGCCGCACAGATCAACCGCATCTTATCGCTGCGTTCCAGACGTGCCGGGCTCCTCTCCCAGTTCACGCCCTGGGTAGACCTTCCCGCCCCATCCGGAAGTAATCTGCCGGTGAATGGCGCGGCATTTACGAACGCCACCTCCCGGGAGGCGGCATTCTGGATCAGCGGCTCGGCCGCCCGGTCCAGCAGGCTATACGGAACGTGGCTGATCACCGCGTCGAACGCATCAGTTTGCAGGTACTTCAGTTGGAGATCTATCGGACCGCCCGCAATGCCAAGATGATTGATCAAGCCCTGATCCCGCAACCCAACGAGCGTTGCAAGAGGGCCGCTACGCGCCGTTCCTGATTCAAAGCTGAACTCTTCGGGATTACGCAGCAAGACGAGCGGGAGAAGATCGAGGCCAAGGCGCTGAAGGCTCTCTTCCACGGCGCGCACAATGCCGTCCCCCGAGAAGTCGAGCGCTAAGGCGGGTCCCACGCTACGGGTCAGGACAAATCCATCGGGCAAGCCGCCTGCTTCAGAGATGGCCCGCCCAATACACCGTTCTCCCTCGGCTCCTTGCCAGGATTCACCACTCGCATCGATGAAGTTGAAAGGTCCTTCCAACACCCTCCGGATGGTCTCCAAACCGGTTTCGAAACCGGGCCCGCAATCGGGCTGTCTAGTGCACACATCCATCGTGCTGATGTCGATGCCCACTGATGACGCCGACAGGCCCGCACGGCCAAGCATTCGTCTTCTCATCTTTACCCTCGTGCAACCCTTCAAACGGTTTTGTGAGCTTTCCCAGCCTCGGCATCTGGAGCCGAGAATTTCTTTTTTACAATCCACGCCTCGTTGGCCGTAAGCGCATGCCGGCACCAGCCACACCTGCCAGTGCCGAAACAGGCGTTGTGGCCGCCCGGCCTTCTCGAGGCACCCCGATAGGCCTCGTCAACCTCTCGCGGCTTGTACCCGCTCGTGAGTAAGCGCGTCGCCGCCGGGAAGGCTGACGAAGGCTTCCTCTTCTATGCCGAGATCCGCGTACACCCTGTGCAGTGCGGCGACCACGGCTCCGACAGCACCCGAGAAGTCGCCCAACTCGGCAGCAGCGAGCCGGGGAGACGCGCGGAGATTCTGCTCCAGAGCCACCTGGTAGCGGTCAAGTGTCGACGCGAGGGAGTTCGCGATGCCGCCGCCGAGGACGATCGTCTGCGGATCGCATGAAACCGTTGTGGCAGTGAGAACGATCAGAAGAGCTTGATCGAAATGGGCGCGCAATGCCTTCAGCCCGGGGCCCGCATCGCTTGCGAAGAGCTGGCTAGGGGCGGCGAGATCGATGCCCGACTCGGCGGCACGGCGGATGATCCCGGCGCCGGTGACCATGTGCTCAAGGCGAGTCCCAAGGGGGCCGACGGGCAGCTGCCCGAATTCACCGATTAGTCCGTGGTCGCCCTGAAGGATTCGGCCATCGATCGCCAGGCCGGCACCGAGCCCGGAACCGATCGTGACCATTGCAGCGTTGGGCGCGGAACGTGCCGCGCCGAAATGCTGTTCACCGAGGAGCGCATAGTTGGCGTCGTTGTCGAAGCCGACTGGCCTGCCCATGGCATTCTCGACGTCGTCCAGGAACGTTGGCGCCTCGATCTGGGCCAAGTTGGGTGCGTTGGAAATTGTGCGCTTCTGCTGACTCACAGCCCCTGGCAGGCCAACGCAGAGGTGTTCGACCCGATCCCAGACGTCTCCGGCCGATGTGCGCGCCGTGGAGGCCAACCAGTTTGCAAGCTCGCGCGCAGTCGTCGCAGTGGGCGTCGCGATCTCGAGGGCAAGGAGCGGACGAGCAAGCAGGTCGGCGACGACGAGACGGACGTTGGACGCTCCGAGGTCCACGCCGACGACGAAACTGCGATTGGACACCACGTCTAGCTCGACGGCCCGACGTCCGCGAGATTCGGAGATGATCTCGGCAGTCTCGGTGACGATTCCTTCAGCGATCAGCTGGTCGACAGCACGGGTGACTGTCGCCGCGGAGATGCCTGATGCTTCGGCAATCCATTTGCGGCTGGCAGGTCGCGACATCATTAGGGCCGTCAAGACCGCCTTGCGGTTCAGCTCTCTAGTGTCTTGAACCATCGGGGTCTCCTTTTGCAATCAGTGTGAATTCAAAGTTAGCCTAAATCGCCGTGGCGATCCAGCCATCTCGGGGATCGATTTACTGGCCGGTTCATTTGCGATAACACGCGCCGGGCGGGATGCTCCAGCGGAGGCGGCTGCGCGGTTGGCCTTGTCCCGCGTGACTGAAAATCACCCGCAGCCCTGATTTTACGGGGCTCAAACGGTCGGGCGATGACGCCGCTCAGACCTCTCGGCAAGAGTCGCGAACGGGGCGAAAGTGCAGGGCGGAGGATGCCCCGCATCTTCGTCTGCAACCCTCCGAGACCTATTCGTTACAATCGGAGGGGTTGACTTTACTTGCGCACTGAAATCAAAATGGATTACGCACAGTCGAAGATGACAGGCCACGGACCAACCGCTACCTGTCACCGGAACTGGCATCCCACCCGGTCACGGAAGGTAGACCCCCATGAGCACAGCACCCACGGTCCGACGGTTCGGCCTTCGTGCCGCCGTCGGCGCACTTGCGATCACGCTCGCCCTCGCTGGCTGCTCCAGCGGAGGCGGCGGCACGGCCGCTTCATCCGGGCCCGCAGCCAAGCCCAGCCTGGAGTTCGCAGGTCCGAACGGCGAAAAGCCCGGTGCGCTCTCGGAGCTTTCGCTGACGAGTAGCGAGCAGGCGAAGGTGAAGGACGGCAAGTACACCGCCGCTTTCGTCTGGCACACGTCCTCGGACTTCGTGACCGCCGTCGAGAAGGGCGCGCGTGAGGAGTTCAAGAACCTCGGGATCGACGTCGTCGCGAGCACGCAGGCCAACTTCAACGCCGCTACCCAGGCCAACAACGTTCAGACAGTCCTCGCGCTGCACCCGAACATCATCGTTACCATCGCGGTCGACCCCACTTCCGCCGCCGAGGCGTTCAAGCCCGCCGTCGACGCGGGAACGAAGCTCGTCATTATGACGACGCCCCCCGCCGGATACCAGGCCGGCAAGGACTTTGTGTCCATCGTGACGGAGAACCTGACCGAGGCAGGGCAAGCCAACGCCGAGATCTTGGGAGACGCCCTCGGCAAGACCGGCGAGGTGGGCTATATCTCGTACAACGCCAACTTCTGGTTCACGAACCAGAGGGACAAGTCGTTCAAGGATTGGCTGGCCTACGAATACCCCGACATGAAAATCGTTGACTCCGAAGGCTTCGCCGATGAGACGGCCACCCAGACGATCGCGGCCGCCATGATCGCGAAGAACCCGAACATCAAGGGCATCTACGTGTCCTGGGCGACGGCTGCGCAGGGCGTCGTGGCCGCGATCAAGGCGGCCGGGCGGAACGACATCCAGGTGGTCACGAACGACCTGGACACCACCCTCGCGGCCTCGATGGCCTCTGGAACGAACGTGGCCGGAATGGTCGGAAACGGATCCCTCGGAATCGGCAAGGGTCTCGCCTTGGCGGGAGCATACGGCGTCCTCGGCAAGACCGCGCCGGCGCTGGTCGCCTCGGACCCGACCAAGGTCACCAAGGCAGACCTCGACAAGGGATGGCTGTCCGACTATGGCACCCAGCCGCCGTCGAGCATCACCGGCGGCTGACCTCGGACCGAACGGGGCGGACGGTCTCGCCCACCGCTCGCCCCGCTCGCCACGCACCCCAAACACCAAGCACCACGAAGGAGACATCGATGTCAGGGCAAGTCACAACCGTTCTCGGTGCGGTTCCGGCCGATGACCTCGGCAGGGTCATGCCACACGAACACCTCCTCTCGCTGACTCCGGGACCCTGGCTCACTGGCGGGCTGCGGGACGACGCCGTCGATAGGGCGGTGGAGGCTCTCGGGTCGCTCCGAGAGCTCGGATTCGGGACCGTCGTCGACCTCAGCCCTTACGGTGTCGTCGGTCGTGACGACAATGGAGACAACGCTGCACTGCTCGCCGAGATCTCGCGCAAGACGGGCATGCACATCGTCTCCGGAACTGCGTTCTACCTCGAGTCCTACTCTCCCGAGTGGGTGCACGACGCCGACGCCGGCGTCCTCGCCGAGCGCCTGATCCGGGATGTGGTCCACGGCATTGGCGACTCGGGCATCCATGCAGGCATCTTCGGCGAACAGGCGACAAGCCTGGGCGAGATCACCGCGTACGAGGAGAAGTGCCTCCGCGCCGTCGCCCGCGCTCAACGCGAGACCGGACTCTCGATCATGACCCACACCACCCACGGCACGATGGCGTTCGAGCAGCTCGAGATCCTTAACTCCGAAGGCGTTGACCTGGACCGAGTGGTCATCGGCCACCTTGACACCCAGCTGAGCCCCGAATTCGCACGCCGGGTCCTGGATGCCGGTCCCCGCATCGCCATCGACACGATCGGCAAGGAGAACTGGGATTTCTTCCTTGGTCCGGCCCCCGACCCCCGCCCGGACGGCGAGTTCGACAAGCACGCCTTCCACCGGTCCGACGCCGGACGCGCCGACCTTGTCGCGTGGCTGGTGTCGCTCGGATACACCGACCGCATCCTGCTCTCCCAAGACCTCACCGGAGCCGAAGTCTGGATGAATCCGAAAACCCACGGGATCCACGGCTACTCCTACCTCGGCGCCGTCTTCGTTCCCGAGCTCCGCGCACGCGGGGTCTCGGACGTGGACTGCGAACGGCTCCTCACTGCCAACCCCGCCAGCGTGCTGGAGGTGCGGTGAACGTTCTCCAGCACTCCTCCGTTCCGGTTTCGCGGTTCGTCGTCGGTGTCGACCTTGGCGGAACCAAGGTGCGTGCCGGCATCGCCGGACTCGACGGTCGGGTGCTGTTCCAGATGACCGAACCCACCGCTCCAGACGCTGGGCCCGATCTCGTTCCACAGTTGTCCGCACTGGTGGCCGCACTGGCCTCGGCTGTCGGGTCCGATGTATCGGCAGTCGTCGCCACGGCGATCGGAGGAGCGGGCGTTCCCGACGGCGACTCGGGCCGATTCGAGCGCGCGCCGAATCTCGGCGAGCTCGACGGATTCAGCCTGGCAGCCGACTTGGAGGAGGCGCTGGGGCATCCGGTGGTGCTGGAGAACGATGTCAACATCGCCGCCCTCGGCGAACTGCATGACGGCGTCGGCTTCGAGTACGACAGCTTCGCGTTCGTATCGGTCGGCACCGGCATCGGCGTCGGTCTCATCCTCGACCGTCGGCTGTGGGCCGGAGCGAGCGGCGGTGCCGGGGAGATCGGATACCTGCCGTTCGGGGCCGACCCGATCAACCCCGCCAGCCACCGTCGCGGTCCGCTCGAAGAGGCGGTCGCGGGCGACGCCATCGGCCGTCGCTACTCGGCGTCCTCCGACTCAGCCGCCCCCGAAGCCACTCCCGATGCCGTCGAGGTCTTCGACCGGGCCGGGCGCGGGGACCCCTTTGCGGCCGCCTCGCTCGACGAGGAGGCGAAGTGGATCGCCCATGCCCTCGTCGCGGTCGACGCCGTCGTGAACCCGGGACTCTTCGTCCTCGGCGGGGGAATCGGCACCCGCGTCGAACTCCTTGCGCCCATCCGTGCGTGGATGACGCGCCTCGGCCGGGGCGACCTCGAGGTCGTCATCAGCCAGCTCGGCCCCCGCGCCCCCATCGCCGGCGCCGTGCGCCTGGCCATCGACAAGGCCCTCCAGCCACAGGAAAGAGAAGCATCATGACCATCACGACCCACGTCAAGACAGGGACGGTCAGCGACGTCCTCCGGCACATCGATTGGCGGCAGTATGTCGTCTACATCGGCTTCGTAGTCGTCTTCGCCTACTTCGCCATCACCCAGGCCGGCAACTTCCTCAACACCACGACCCTGGTCAACATCATCACCCAGGCCGCCCCCATCACAGTGATGGCGGTCGGGGCGGTGTTCGTCTTGAGCGTTGGTGAAATCGACCTCTCCATTGGTTCCACCGTCGCACTCGCGTCCCTTGGGTCGGCCGTGACGCTGCAGGCGACCCACCAATGGTGGTTGGCCGCGTTGGCCGGACTCGCCATCGGCGCTGGGGTCGGCGCGATCAACGGGATCTTTATCACTATGGTGCGTCTGCCATCCTTCCTGGTCACTCTGGCCACGATGGGCCTGGTGGCCGGACTTGCCCAGCAGGCGACCAACCTGCAATCGGTTCCGGTCACGAACAGCGCCTTCGGTTGGCTGTTCGGCGGCGGGACGCTTCTCGGGATCCCCATTCTGATCTGGTGGACAGCCGTGATCGTCGCGATCGGCTGGCACGTGCTCCGTCAGCGCTCGTTCGGCGCACACGTGCTCGCAGTGGGCAACAAATCGTCGGCGGCTGCGGTAAGCGGCATCCGAGTGAATCGCGTGAAAATGATTGTCTTCATCGTGAGCGGCATGGCGGCGGCCCTGGCCGGCATCCTCTACGCGGGTCGTCTTGCCGGCGCGACGTACACGCTCGGCAGCTCCGACCTGATGAGCGTGCTCGCCGCGGTCATTGTCGGTGGCACCTCCCTCACCGGAGGCAAGGGCTCCATCATCGGAGCACTTGTCGGCAGCCTGTTCATGAGCATGATCAACTACGGTCTGCTCCTGGGCGGCCTCAACGTGGCACAGCAGTTAATCGTGCGCGGCATCATCATCCTCGCCGCCGTCTCCCTCTCGCTCCGCGCCAAGAAGAACAGTTAGGCCCACCGATGTTCTTAGACCTCCTTCGCCGCCGCAACCCGGCGCTCCTGCAAGCGGCCGCCCGGTTCCACCAGAACGGTCAGATCCCGGCCAACACCTATGTGATCGACCTCGACGCAGTGACCCGAAACGCGGCAGCCATCTCGGCCGAAGCCAGCCGACTCTCCCTGACCCCGTTCGCTATGACGAAACAGATCGGGCGCAACCCGGACGCCTCCCGGGCAATCGCCGCCGGCGGCATCGACAAGGCGGTCGGGGTGGACCTCGAGTGCGCGATCGCCGCTGCGACCGGCGGCCTCCGGACCGGTCATCTGGGGCACCTCGTCCAGATTCCCAAGCATCGCGCCGCCGAGGCGGCCGCGCTCGAACCGCTCTACTGGACGGTTTTCTCGGAAACGAAGGCGGCTGAGGCCGGCGCTGCCGCTATGGCGCACGGCCGGGTCCAAGACGTACTGTTGCGTATCCAGGCCCCGGGCGATCGGTTCTATCGCGGACACGAGGGCGGGTTCGACGCCACAGACGTCGTGGGCGCTGCCGACCGGATCGACGCCATTGGGGGCGTTCGGTTCGCTGGCATCACCACTTTCCCCGCAACGCTCTTTGACGCCACAACGGGTGCCGCACGTTCCACTCCGAACCTCGCCACGCTCACCACGGCGTTGCGGGAACTGGAACGAGCGGGCCGCCGGGATGTGCAGGTGAACGCGCCAGGAACGACCTCCGTTTCCATCCTGGCAACGCTCGCCGAGGCCGGAGCCACCCAGGTGGAACCGGGCCACGGCCTAACGGGCACCACTCCGACCCACGCGGTGCAGGATCTCGTGGAGGAACCCGCCATCGCCTATGTCTCCGAGGTCTCCCACCTCTGGAACGGCGACGCCTACGTCTTCGGCGGTGGCCTCTACGTCGATCCGGTGCTCGGTGGCTCGACGACAACAGCGCTCCTTGTGGCGCCGGATACCAACGCGGTCACCGCGCCTGAGCTGCGGGTGGACATGCCGGCAGCCGACGCGATCGACTATTACGCCACCGTTCCTCTCGGCGACCACCGCGCACAACCAGGCGACACCGTGCTGTTCGGGTTCCGCCCCCAAGTGTTCGTCACCCGCGCCCTCACCGCCGGCATTGCGGGCCTCTCCACCGGAACGCCGACGGTCGCCGGTATCTGGTCTTCCGACGGCTCAGCACCCCTCACCATCTCCGACACACTCGCTGCACCCAGGAGGACAGCATGATCATCGCAGACCCCACATCCACGCCGAAACCCGACGACGGAACGGTCAAGCCGCTACGGCTCGACGGCATCAGCAAGCACTTCGGCGGCATCGTCGCCATCAAGCGGTTCGACCTCGAGATCGAGCCAGGCGAGATCGTCGCGCTTGTCGGCGACAACGGCGCCGGCAAATCGACGCTCGTCAAGATCATCTCCGGCCTCTACCAGCCCACCGACGGGGAGATCTGGTTGAACGGGGAACGAACCATCTTTCGCGACGCCTCCGATGCGCGCACGAAGGGGGTCGAGGTCGTCTACCAGGATCTCGCACTCGTCGACCTCCAGCCGGTGTACATGAACCTGTTCCTCGGCCGCGAACTGCGCAAGCCGCCGTTCGGCACGCTCGATCGCAAGGGGATGGCAACGCGCACGCAGGCGCTCGTCGACGAGCTGGATGTGCGCATCCCCTCTGCGAAATCGACGCTCAGCGACCTTTCGGGCGGCCAACGACAGGGTATAGCCATCGCTCGCGCCACCCATTGGGCCAGCAGCCTTGTGCTCATGGATGAACCGACGGCGGCCTTGGGGGTGGCCGAGACCGCGAAGGTCGAGGAGACCATCCTCAAACTCAAGGAGCGCGGCGCCGCCGTACTCGTCGTCAGCCACAACATGGAGCAGGTCTTCCGCATCGCCGACCGGGTTACCGTCCTCCGACGTGGGACACAGGTGGGAACCCGGCGCGTCGCCGACACGTCCCACAATGAGCTGATCTCGATGATCACGGGGCTCGCCTCGTGAGCGCGGCGATCATCGACGGGCCCGGGGCACTAATGCGGGCGGAAATCGCCGAGCAGCCCAGCCGCTGGATCGACCTGCTTGATGACCAGCGGGCCGCCATCGACGCCGCCGCCGACCTGATCCGTGAAACCCAACCAGAATTGCTCGTCTTCGTGGCACGAGGGTCAAGCGACCATGCCGCGATGTACGGCCAATACCTCGTCCACAACCTTCTTCACATCCCGGCCATGCTGGCGACCCCGGCAACGGTGACCGCGTTCGACACGAGCCTCCGCTACCCCTCGACTGTCGCCATCGCCGTATCCCAATCGGGCCAGTCCCCGGACCTCCTCGCGACCGCCGAATCCATTGCCGAAGCGGGCGTGCCCATCGTCGCGATCACCAACGATTCCCGGAGCGCCCTCGCCGCACTCGGGCGCGTTCATATTCCGCTCGCGGCAGGGCCGGAACTCTCGGTTGCCGCGACCAAGACATACACCGCGGAGCTCTTGGCCATCGCACTCGTGGTGTTCCGCGTCGCCGGCCTCGATTGGGACGACATCGGAACTCGCGTCCGTGCGACAGCGGAGGAGGCGATCGCAGTCCTCGGTCAGCCGCTCGACGAGCTGGTCGATGCGTTCGAGGGCCGCGAACGCATCCTCATCGTCGGCCGAGGCTACGGGATGGCCACCGCGAAGGAGGGTGCCCTCAAGCTCATGGAGACGAATGCGATCGCAGCCTCGGGCTGGAGCGCCGCCGATGCGACCCACGGCCCGCTCGGGCAAGTCGTGCCTGGTGCGGGCATCATCGCGTTGACGCGCGGCGACGCAGGCCGCGACTCCGTCATCTCCTTCGCCGAAGCGGCCACCCGCCTTGGCGGGCTCGTTGCTGAGCTGGGCGGCCGGACAATCGCGGCCGCCCAGGTCCAGGTGCCGAGCGCCACGGTGTCGACCGAACTGTCGCCGCTCGTCGACATTCTCCCGCTGCAGAGACTGGCCCTGGAACTGGCACTACGCCGCGGACTCGACCCAGACAGTCCAGTCGGTCTCGCCAAAGTCACCAAGACCCACTAACGGTTCCGGGATGACGGCCGCGATGTCCAGGGAAGGCAGGAAGCTGAACAATGAGAGTAGGACTGCGGCTGCAGGGAACCAGCTGCCGGACCGTTGTGCTGAACGGGCGGACTGTAGTTTCAGCCATTCGGGAGGTGCACGCGGGCAGTTTGTCGGAAGCCTTGGAATTGTCCATGTCAGGGCTCCGTCGGGAGTTCGGGCCAGGCATCACGGAGATCACAGCCGACGTCGGACGGGTCTTGGTGGAGCGGAAACTGGCCGACGTTGTCGCCATCCGCATTTCGCCCCGTCCGCCCGCGGACGCCTTCCACATGACCGTGCCGCCACCCCTTGTTGAGCCTGCAGTGACCCGGACCGTGCATGTCCGCGGGGGTCACGACCTGCGGGGACGGCCTCTGGCACGGTTGGACCTGGAGGCGTTCCTGGCCGATCTCCCCGGCATCCTTGCCGGTGACGCACGGAACGTGGCGATCACTTCCGTCGGTTCGACCGCGTCAAGGAACCATGAAACGCGTATAGCCGATGCCATCCTAAGCAACGATAGAGATATGCGGATCAGTATTTCCAGTGATTTCTATTCCAGTGTTTTCCGGGACCGCGACTACACGGCCATCCTAAACAGCGCCCTGATGGAGACGGGGGAAGAGCTGGCTGCAATGCTTACGGAGGCAGGCCGGCGGCAGTTCCCGGCCACCCAATTGTCGTTTGCAAAGAACGACGGCGGCCGCGCGCCTCTATCACGGTTGGCGTTGGCTCCTGTGCACGGGTTGCACGCCGAGCCCGCGATGGCAATCCTTGGCGCGGCCACACTGGCGGGAATCCCCAACGGGGAAGTCATTCTCTGCATGGAGGCTGGGGCCACCGTGGGCCACACCCGCGGAGGGCTGCCTGTCTCCAGAAGCCTCATTCGCCAAGGATTCGACGCAAGCCTCGCCAGCAACGCCGCCATTCTCGAGCCGTACACCGTCCACCACCCGGTTCGCCCCGACATCCCGTCCGTGATTGCCGACCTCCGCGAGCGGCCGGAGAGTGCGCTGCCCTTCGGGCTGGTGCCCACTCTGCCAGCGGTGCAGGACGCCGCACTGGTAGGGTCTGCAGCGGCGCCGCTGACGGCGTGGATCGACAGACTCGAGACCGTCAGCGGCCGGGTTGACCTGAAACGCGTACAGAACCTCGCCGAAGAGGACGCCCACTCAGCGGCGGTCCAGTTAGGCGCCAGCCCCGGGCAAACCCGCATCCTTGAATCGAACGTCTACGCCATGCCCTACGGCAATCCCGGAATCGTTAGAATCCGGGTCCAAGCGGCAGGAGAAACGTCCGCCAACGAGGAACACGTGCTGCCCGCTGCCGTGCGGGGAACCAACCCATGAGCACCATACTCACTACCGAGGACATCCGTAACCTCCGCACCGGGGCCCACTTCCTGACCTGCACCATCGACCCGACGGCCATCTACATCTACGCCGAGATGATTCAACGGGCGATGGAGGACCGGTCGTTGGAGCTCATCACCGTCGATGAGCTTGCTCCCGACGATCTGGTGGTGGCGGTCGGAATGGTAACGCAAGGCCTTTTCATCGCCGACATGCCTCCCGTGGGCGATGAGTTCCTTGGCTGCATCCGTGCCATCGAGGCGAGTCTCGGCCGGTCGGTGCGGGCGATCTATTCGCTCGCCGCCGCCAACATCAACGGAATCGTCCCCCTTATGGTTGGGCTGCAGTCCTCGCTGCCTGTCATCGATTCCGACCCCATGGGCCGTGTTTTCCCCTTGATCAGCCAGACAACTCTGAACATTGGAAACGTGGCAATCGGCCCTATCGCGCTCATGGGGGTAACCGGGGAACGGGCGGTGGTTGAGGTCGAAAGCCCGCAGCGGGCCGAAACGCTGGTGCGTGCACTGGTGACCGAACTCGGCGGCTGGGCAGCCACAGCCATGTATCCGTGTTCCGCGCAACAGCTGAAGGAGCATGGCGTCCATGGCTCCATCAGCCGGATGATCCGGATCGGGCAAATCCTCGACGCGAGCACATCGGTTGAGAGAAAGCTGTTGCTGCTCGCCGATCTCCTCGGCGCGACACGCATCGCCCGGGCCCGCGTGAGCCACATCGAAAGCCTCTCCCGGCCCACCGACCTCGGCCTGCCGGCGCAGCCGTCCAGCGTAACGCTCGAAGACGAAACCACCGGACGCATCGTCCGTCTTGAAATCCAGAATGAGATCCTGCTGGTCCTCGTGGATGGTGCGGTGACAGCAGCCGTCCCGGACATGGTGACGCTACTCAATTCCGAGCACGGCACGGTGGTCAACATCGACGACGTCCAGGTGGGCGACGTCATCGACATAATGAAGATCACGGCAGCGGCGCAGTGGTACACGGAGGCGGGGTTGGATCTCACCGAGCCAAAGGCCTTCGGCATTCCGATCGTGCACCCAAGGCGGAGACATGCGTAGATCGAAAAATGAAACCCGCCTCGATGTCGCCGGGCTATTGGCGCACGGTTCCCTCCGTGGCACCACTCCGCTATATCTCACTCCATCCAGCGGGCTGATAGAAAGTGTTGTTCTCGTCTCCCAGCTTGAAGCAATCCGGCAGGTGCGGCCCAATACCGTGGTGGTCCTCACCTCAGAGATGGGATCAGGGGGTTGGCTTGTGTCAGCGGCGCTGCGACACGCCTGGGAGCGGCGGGCCAGCGCCGTCGTCGTGGCCGGCAGCGCCTATGCAAGCGCGGCGGTCGGACTGGCAGAGCGGTTGGGCATCACGCTGCTGGCCACTGATGGGGAACCTGCAGCGCTCGCCTTGGCGCTGGCGGCCGAGATCGGAGCGGCCCTGTCAGTGGTCGATGCGGAACTGGCCAGGGTTGCCCGGACAGTCGCAAAGGACACCACACTCGGTGATGTCCTCAAGACCATTTCCAGGGAACTGGACGGATCCGGAGTTTCGCTGGAACACGACGGCGTTGTTCTGGCCTCCGCCGGAATGCCTCCACGGGAGACTGACGAAGTCATCACCGTGGAAGTCGGCGAGGCCAATAGTGCCGTCCGCTTCACCCTCACGGCCCGCGTGCCCACTTCCGGCGTTCACAACCTGCGGCTGGTCCGCTCAATCCTTGAAGTAGCCACCCCCTCTGTGAAGGCTGCCTGGCTGTTGGAGGACCTACTCAGCACTGCCCGGGCCGTTCCCACAGCAGCTATCGCCGGGTTGGATCAGGACCCTGCCGCGTCAGGCGCGGAGTTCGAGGAAAAGCACCGACATCTGCTGAAGCAGTTGGGCTGGCGCGAAGTGGAGCCGTACGTGGCCGTGTGGTTCCGCAGCGGGCAGGTGCAAGACCATCGGCCCGAGCTGACGGCCGTGTTGCGCCTGCTCTGGCGCAAGGTCACAGTACGCAGCCCCTTGGCGGAGGTTCAAGGCGGTTGGCTGACGCTCGTACCGGCCGGGGAGGAGGACGCCTCCACCCAGCTCGAAACCCGGATCAGGACACGTCTGGGGCCGGCTCTTGCCGAGCTTGGCCTGGTGGCGGGACTGTCCCGATGGCAGGAGGATGTCCCAGCGCTGGCGTTGATCGTGCGTGAGGCGCGGCTGTCCGCTGAATCCGCCCGGTCAACGGGACCCGGCACGGTTCTAGGCTTCGCCAGCCTCGGGGTGGTCGCGGCCACGACCTTCGTCGACATGGCCGCCGTCGCGCTCGTGGCAGAACTATCACTGCCGCGGCTGATGACCTCCCCTGACCGCGACGTAATCATTACCGCAGTGGCCGTCTTCCTCGATCACCGCGGCTCAGTCAGCCTCGCTGCGAAAACCCTCAACCTGCACCGGAACACCCTGCAGGCCCGGCTTAACCGGGCGAGGGAACTCGGTGTCCCGCTTGATATTCCCTCTGAGCTGCTGTCCGTCCACCTCATCGCCAAAGTGCTGCAGCGCGCGTCTTCATCCGTCAGCAGTACGTGACGGCGCGGTCCATGCCTGAGCTCGACCCCGGTCCGTGCCCGCGGACTGTTCCACGGACACGGACACGGAGCCAGGCGCGTCCGGGCTAACTTATTTCGACGACAATCTTCCCTGACTGTTCGTTCGACTCCATGTAGCGGTAAGCATCAAGCACTTGGTCGAAAGCAAAGACCCGGTCGACTCTGGGCCGCAGGGCCCCGGAGCTAATCCGCTCGAGGATGAAGTCGACACCTCGCCGCCGCTCATCGGCCCGTCCGACGTGGTTGAACATTGAGTACGGGTGGAAAACCGATTGAGTCCTGCACATTGCGGCCATAGGGATGACGGGCTGCAAATCGCTCAGCGTTCCGTAGCCGAAGATGACGGCGTTGGGTGCGAGGTGATCGACGTAGGTGCCGAGGGACTCTCCTCCGACAGGATCGAAAGCGACCCGCACGCCTTTGCCATCGGTGGTGCGGTCGATGACTTCGCCCAGGTCGTCGACTCCTAGGAGGGCCACTTCGTTTGCGCCGGCCTCAAGGAGGAGCGATCGCTTCTTCTCCGACCGTGTCGTCGCGACCACCTTCGCCCCAAGTGCGCGTGCGATCTCGATGGCCCCAAACCCGGCTGAACTGGCGGCGGCCGTCACGAGCACTGTGTCTTCGGATCCGAGGTTGGCTACTTCTGCGAAAGCGAAGTAAGAAGTGAGATATTGCATCCACACAGAGCAGGCTTGGGCGTCCGAAAGTTCCGGTGGAGCAAGGGTTAGGTAGTCTGCCGGGAGGACGGCTGTTGTTGCCTGCACGCCGTCGGTTGTGGTGAAGAATGGAATGCTCGTAACGCGGTCGCCGATGCTGAAGGCGGTGACGTTCGCGCCGATCTCGGTGACGGTGCCAACTGCCTCGGAACCAATGCGCGAGGGGAACACCGGGATGGTGTAGTGCTCTCCGTGGATGAACATTAGATCTGCCCGGTTGAGTGCGAATGCTGCGACGTTGATCCGGACATCGTTTTCGGCGACTGGACGTGGAGAAGCAGCTTCGACGGCCAGCACATCGGGGCCGCCTAATTTGCGGAAGACAACCGCGGATTCCGGCCTGTTCACGAGGACACCGTGGTCATTGACACCATGTGCTTTGGCTCGAGGGCCGGGAAGAACCGCTGGCGTTCTTGGGCCGTGGGCCCGTCGTAGCCCAGGCGCTTGCTGTGCGTCCAACCGAACCGACGAACCGAGTCGACGAGCTGCTCGGCGTGTTTGAGCGGGGCCACAGTCGCGTCGATCACGGGTACGCCGATTTCCTCTTGAACCGTTCGGAAGAATCCGAATTCGGCCGTGCAGCCGAGGATGACGACGTCGGCGCCGTCCTGCTCCACGGCTTTGCGGGCTTCGGTCATGATCCGCTGTTCCGTGAGTGCCGGGTCCTCCTGGAAGTCATCGACGCCCATCTCGAGCACGCGCCATGAGGCAAGACGGTCTGACGCGCCGCAACGATGGACGTTCTCGGCCATCTCCGGAATCCACTTTTTCCGTCCGACGAGGATGGAGAATCGCTCGCCCAGACTTCCGGCGATGCTCAGCGCCGAGTGCGCCGGGCCCACAACCACCATGCGATCGGTGATTTCGCGTGCCGCCCGCAGCGCGGGGTCGTAAAAACAGCCGATGACGGCGGCGTCATAGCCTTCTTCTTCCGCCCACCGCACCGTTCGCAACAGCGATGGAAGCATGAGTGCCTCGAAAGCGTTGTACTCGACGTGTGAGGGGCCCTCTCCGTCAAGGGAAACGACATCAACTTCGGTGCCGGGACGGACTATCTGGCGGAAGGAATCCGCCATCGCTCGGTTGTACGCATCGGTGTAGAGCGGGTTGATCCACAGGATTCGGGCGTTCTCCGAGAGATCGTGGAGATTGTCGGTGGGGGTGATCATTCCAATTCACTTCCTTCGGTTTCGGGCAAGAACAGGCCAAGGATGACTGTGACAAACAAGAACATGTTGATGAACAGAATTGTCGAGGTGGCTCCGGTGGCGGAGGCTAGGAGGAACCCGACAAGACTCGGTGCGACCGTATTCGCGACGCGCTGACCGAAAATCCCGAACCCGTAGCCTGAGCCACGAAGGGCTGAGGGATAGAGCTCGCCCATCCACGTGTCCCAGACACCCCAGGCTCCCAGAGCGAAGAAGGCCAGGGAGAACATGCCGAGATACATTTCGGTCTCGGTTGAGGCTGTCGCGAAGAAGAAGCCGCCGCCAGCCGCGGCGAGGACGTAGATCGTGAATATCCATTTGCGGCCAAAGCGTCCGGTCAGGTAGGAGGCCGTCATGTATCCGGGGATCATGAGGACCGCGCTCAGGGCAATGAAGGCAAAGCTTGATGAGGCGCTCAGTCCCCGCCCTTCAAGCAATGTTGGCATCCACGATTGAAGTCCCCAGTAGCCCCAAGAGAAGGTGAAGTTTATGAGGACTTGAATGACCGTGACCCGGCCCATCCTCCCCTTGAAAAGGCCCCAGATGGACTGCTTCTTGCCCTCCGAGACGGTGAAAATGGTGCCACGGGAGATGCCGCGGGCTCCCAGATGGTCGAGGACATCGTGCGCCTCTTCGTTCCGCCCCCGCCTCGCGAGCCAGTACGGGGATTCCGGAACGATCTTGTACAGAACGATGCCCCAGAGGCTGGCAAGTGCGCTAACAGCAATGACCCAGCGCCAGCCGTGCCCTCCGATCAGAGCAGCGGTGCCGAGGGCGGCCAGGATACCAATCGGCCACCCTGCGGCCAGATAGACCGTTGCCTTTCCGCGGGCCTTGACCGGGAGCAGTTCTTCAAAATAGGGGAAAGTCACAGTGAAGACGCCGGAGAACAACAGCCCGGAGAGGAAACGAGCCACCGAGAGGGTCTCAAAGTTCGGTGCGAAGCAACTCAGGAGCGTGAAGACGCCATAACCGGCGAAGCTCCATGCACACGTGGCCTTCCTACCGATCCGGTCAGAGATGGGCCCCCAAACTAGTGACCCGGGGATCATGCCCAGGAAGAGCGCCGAGATGGCGATTCCTACCTGCGTCGTGCCGACCTGCAGGCTGGTAGCCAGATCACCAGCAACGTAGGTGAGCATGAGCATTTCCCAGGCTTCGATTGCGAAAGCGAAGAATAGAACGGCGCAGATTTTAAAGTGGATGGACCCGAAAGGCATGTCGCGGAACGCGTGCCCGACGGCCATGGAGCGAGGCGGGCTCGCCGTCCCGGGCGCTTGCCCTGAAATGAGTGGGTCGATGCTGGACATGTCTTGACCTCCGATATTTTGGACAGGATAAGAAGTACACGCAGTGTTTCTGGGCACGGAGAACAGTCCGGATATTAGGGAATTCACCTCGGAGCAGCTCACCAAAGCCTCCACTCGGGGTAGCTCTTCCTGGCCTCCCGCCGAGTGATTGCACTCACACTACAAGCGGGGAGTGCTCAGAAAGTGTTCACTTTGCACTTTTTTGATTCGAGCGTTTGGGCGTAAAGCACTGCCCCTCTAAACGCGCACCCTCTGGGGCGCCGGTCACCGTTCGTTCCAGCACTTGCGCCTGCCCCGGCCGGAATGGCTCGTGCCGCTTCAGGCCACCGGCCTCGTCAGCTCTGGTGCCCGCACAACCCTGTTATGCACTCTGCCCGTCCAGCCGTAGCCCAATCATGCAGTATGCCCACCATCTTGCTCGGCCCCGTATGTACCGTGATGTCCCACACACAAAGTTCCATCCCAAGACCATGAGGAGATATACGTGCCGAACTACAGGGTGTCGATGGATATCGGCGGAACCTTTACCGACATTGTGGCGTACGATCAGGACGCCGGAACCTACGCGGCTACGAAAGCGTCCACCACGCCGGGGAACCTGAGTGCCGGAGTCATCGCAGGCCTCGAATCGATAGTTAATGATCTATCGGACATCGATTTCCTGGTCCACGGCACCACCCAGGGCCTGAATGCGTTCCTGGAACGTCGTGGGGTTCCCGTGCTACTGCTGGCAACGGCCGGCATCGAAGATACCTATCACATCGCCCGCGGCCCGCGTCTTGAGCTCTACAATGCTCAATACCGCAAGCCTGCCCCGCTGGTCGATCGCAAGGACGTCATCGGCGTCGGTGGCAGGCTGGACAGTCAAGGCCAGGAACTCCGGCCTTTGGACGAACTGGCAGTCCGCCAAGCAGCGCGCCGGGCAGTGGAGGAGGGCTACGGCGCCGTCGCCGTTGCGTTCTTGTTCAGCTACAAGAACCCCTCGCACGAGCTCCGGGCCCGCGAAATCTTGATCGAGGAACTCGGCGAAGAGTTCACGGTCTCCCTCTCGCACGAAGCAGCGAAGGAATGGCGCGAATACGAGCGCACGTCCTCCGCCGTCGTCGAGGCCTACACGGGTCCGGTCGTACGCAACTACCTCTTGGACTTGGAAGAGAAACTCGCTGACCGGGGAGTGGAAGCCCCGCTGCACATTATGCAGTCCTCCGGCGGCGTTCTTACCGCAGAGTCCGCCCGTAAGCGCCCGCTGCAGACACTGCTTTCCGGCCCCGTCGGCGGTGCCATGGGCGATGTCGAACTGGCAGGTGTCTCGGGAAACCGCAACCTCATCGGTGTGGACATGGGCGGCACATCCTTTGACGTTTCCTTGGTGGTCGACGGCAAGCCGGATGTCTCCACGGAAGCCCACCTTGAAGGTCTGCCGATGCTCATGAGCGTCGTGAACATCCACACCGTCGGCGCTGGCGGCGGCTCCGTCGCTTGGCTCGAAGCCGGCGGCCTCCGGGTGGGACCGCGTTCCGCAGGAGCCAACCCTGGACCGGCCTGCTACGGCCGCGGCGGGACGGAACCCACCGTTACCGACGCCAACCTGGTGCTCGGCCGAGTCGACCCCGACTGGTTCGCCGGCGGACAGGTGGCCTTGAACCGCGAGGCCGCGATCACAGCCCTGAAGACAGTCGGTGACCAGCTCGGCCTTGACCCCATCGCCATGGCCGAAGGCATCTGCGACGTCGCCAACTCGCAGATGGCCCAGGCCATCCGGACCATCACCATCTCCCGCGGCATCGAACCCCGCGACTTCGCCCTCGTGGCCTTCGGCGGAGCCGGACCCATGCACGCCGTCTTCCTCGCGAAGGAACTTGGCATCCCGGAAACGGTCGTTCCCCGCTTCCCCGGCGCTTTCTCGGCCTGGGGCATGCTGCAGACCAACATCCGCAAGGACTTTTCCGAACCGTACTTCTACCTCGACGAAGACATCGATGTGGCAGATATGGCCGGCATCCTGCGCTCGATGGAAGTAGAAGGCCTGTCGTCGCTGGTCTCGGAAGGGGTCCCGGAGGAAAGCCGCGCCACGACGGCGTCCGTGGACGTCCGCTATCAATCGCAGGAGTTCTCCCTGAACGTTCCCCTGACCTCCGCTGACGAACCCGAATCTCCGGACTTCGTCGCGAACCTCGCTGTCCGCTTCTCCGCGATGTACCACGAGCGCTACGGCCACTCCAACCTCGGCGCCCCGATCGAAATCGTCACGCTGCGCACGCAGGCCGTCGGCGACCTGGGACGGCTGGAAGCTCCCAGTTACGTAACCGCACGGGGCCCGGAGTTCAAGCACGAAATACGCCGGGTGGTCTTTGACCACGTCGAGCAGGACACCATCGTGGTCCGCCGGGACGACCTCGGTGCCGGGCACACATTCGAAGGACCAGCCATCATCGTGGAGCAGACCGCCACCACCGTGGTTCCCCCCGGGTTCAGTGTCAAGGTCGACGAGTTCGGCTCACTGGTTATCCGCTCTGAAGACGTCGAAGGAAACTGAGGTACCAAAAATGACAATTGCAGCAGTCAAAACCCTGGATCCCGTCACCGTGGAAATCATCCGCAACGCGCTCACCAGCGCCGCGGATGACATGAACGCCACACTGATCCGTTCCGCTTACTCACCCATCCTCTACGAGGGCGGGGACTGCGTTGTGGCCCTGCTGGACACCGAACACCGCGTGCTCGGGCAGTCCGCCGGCCTGCCGCTCTTCCTCGGCAACCTCGAAACCTGTTCCATCGCTGTGGAGGAGATGTACGGCCGCGCGGTCTGGCAGGAAGGGGACATTTGGATCCTCAACGACTCATACCTGGGCGGCACCCACCTGAATGATGTGACCCTTTTTGCTCCGATCTTCGACGAAGGCGCGGTGGTCGGATTCGCCGCCACCCGTGCGCACTGGATGGACATGGGGTCCAAAGATGTGGGCGGCTCGATGGACTCGACAGATATCTTCCAGGAAGGCTTCAGAATGGGGCCGGTCAAGCTGGTCGAAGCCGGAGTCGAGACTTCGGTTGTGGACCTGATCCGGACCAACGTGCGCTTCCCCTACCAGACCATTGGTGACATGCATGCGATGATCGCAGCCCTCCGGATGGGGACCACCCGGATGAAGGAGCTCGTGGGCAGGTACGGGATGGAGCAGCTGGATGCCGCCCGGGATGAGATCTTCCGCCAAACGGAGGAAATTGAGCGTGCGACCGTCAGCAACATCCCGGACGGGGTCTACGAAGCCGAGGGCTTCCTGGACAACGACGGCATCAATTTGGACACTCCCATTCCGATCAAGCTGCGGATCACTGTAGCCGGCGACACCGTTGACTTCGACGTCACCGGATCGGCGGACCAGACCCTGGGTCCGGTCAACTGTGGTGCTGCCCAGGCCGTCTCGGCACTGCGCGTTGGCTACAAACTCCTTGTCAGCCCTGAGTCCAACTCCAACGGCGGTTCCTTCCGGCCAATGACCACGCAGGTGCGGTCCGGCTCAGTGCTCGGGGCCGTAACGCCGGCCCCGTGCCAGTGGTACTTCTCCCACCTTGGGCTGCTGATCGACCTCGTCTCTAAAGCGATGGCTCCTGCCATGCCGGAACGCGTCGCCAGCGCCAGCCACGGTGACTCAATGATCATCACCGCCGCCGGTTTCGACACCCGCTTCGGCCGGAACTTCGTCACCATGGAAGCAACCCTGGGCGGCTGGGGTGCCTGGCAGGGCACGGATGGTGAATCAGCCATGATCAATAACGTCAACGGCTCTCTCAAGGACCTGCCCATCGAGATGCTGGAAACCCGCTACCCATTCCGGATCAACGAGTACTCCATCCGCCCCAACTCCGGAGGTCCCGGGCAGTACCGCGGCGGCAACGGCGTGGTGCGCGAGTACGAATTCCTGGCCGACTGCGTGGTCGGGCTCTGGTTCGAACGGTCGAAGACCCCCGCCTGGGGGCTCTTCGGCGGATCAGACGCCCAGGGCCCGGAGGTTGTGATTAACCCCGGCCGCACTGATGAGGTCCGCACGCTGAAGGCGAACGCCCGCAAGGTCAAGGCCGGCGATGTCGTCCGCCTCGCCGTGGGAGGGGGCGGCGGCTTCGGAGACGTCTCCAAGCGCTCCCGCGAGGACATCACCTATGACATCGTCAACGGTTTTATCACCGAGGACTTCGCCAAGGCGCACTACGGCTACTAAGCACCGCCAGCTGATGGGTTCCCATCTAGAAAGGAAAGGACCTTATGAGTTCCCAGTTTGAATCCTTTGACGACGTGTACGCTCACGCCCAGGAGGCAGTCGGTGTCACGCTCTTTACCGCCTCCGTGATTGCTGAGAATGGCGCCAGCATGGCCCGCGTCTACACCACGCATCCCGATGTCTATCCGGTGGGCGGGAAGAAGACTCTCGCCGGGGACACGAACCAAGTGTGGCTGGAGCAGGTGCTCAATGGACAGCAGCCGTTCTTGGGGGCGGATAAGGAAGCGGTCCGCGCATTCTTCTTTGATTCGGCAACCATCGAGTCATTGGGCTGCGGGGCCATCGTCAACGTTCCGGTCGTGAGCAACGGCCAGACTATCGGATCCATGAACTTCCTCGGCCCTGAGGGCAGCTACGACCAGAGTTCGGTGGACGCAGCCGTGGACGTTGCACGGCGGTCAGTCCATCTGCTCGAAGAATCCCTTACCGCCGCCAGCTAGTTCCTTCACGGGCGGGCACCAATTGGGGGCCCGCCCGTGCTGGACAACAGGAAGGAACCGTACGTGACCACTCCGGAACGCCTGACAATACGGAACGCCCTAATCTTCGACGGTGAATCACCTGAGCTGATTGAGGGCTCAATCAGCATCCGGGATGGCCGGATCATCGCCGTAGGGCGGGAGGTGGAAGAGACCGGTGCTGTCCTTGACGCCGGCGGCCGAACCGTGATTCCAGGACTTATCGATGCGCATTTTCATGCTTACGCGCTCAGCCTGACGTCCGCCAGAAACGAGACGGGGCCGCTGAGCTATTCTGCACTGGTCGGAGCAAGGCGCCTCGCGGCTACACTGCTCCGCGGGTTCACTTCGGTTCGTGACGTAGCCGGTGGTGACGTTGGCCTTGCCAGCGCCATCGAGGAGGGTCTGTACCCTGGTCCGCGCTACTTCTTCACAGGCCCGGCGCTAAGCCAGACAGGCGGACACGGCGATATCCGTCCCGCGAACGACGGAGGATGCTTCCATGGCGGGCACATGTGCGAAGTGGTGGACGGCGCCGAAGACCTGCTGCGGGCGGTGCGTCACCGCTTTCGCACAGGCGCCTCCGCTATCAAGCTCATGACCTCCGGAGGCGTCGTTTCACCGGTCGATCCGATTCGGGTTCCGCAGTACAGCGCGGCGGAAATCCGAGTCGTAACCGAGGAGGCTTCCCGCCGGGGCAGCTACGCCACGGCTCACGCATATTCGCCCGAGGCCATTCGCCATTCAGTACTCAACGGGGTTCGCTGCATCGAACACGGCAACCTGCTGGATGCCGAAACCGCCCAGCTAATGGCCAACAATGACGTCTATCTGGTCCCCACCTTGGTGACCTACGAAGCCATGGAACGGCGCGGCAAGGAAGTCGGCCTCACCGAAGTGGGAGCGGCCAAGAACCGGGAAGTGCTAGAGGCAGGGAGGAACGCCGTGGCACTGGCCCGAGATGCGGGGGTCCGGATTGGGTTCGGAACAGACCTCATGGGTGAACTAGAGGATGAGCAACTGGCCGGACTTCGCCTGCAGTGTGAAGTGCTTGGCGTGTACGGCGCCCTCCGGTCGGCAACGTCAACCAACGCCGCCCTGCTTCGGCGCGGTGACCTTGGACGCATCGCCGTAGGGTTCTGCGCAGACTTGGTGGTGCTAGACGGGAATCCCTTCTGTGAGCCCTCGATCCTCTGGGACGAAAGCAAGACGCGTACCGTCATCAAGGACGGGCAGATCATCTCCACCGGTGCCCTTCGGGGCGCGGCGGACTTAACCTTAAACGTTCCGGTTGCCTGAGAAAGCCGGAAGACGGACTTGTGCGCGCCCGGGCGCCGACCCGGTCATGCTGGACGTACCCCAAACGGGTCCTGGCTGCTTTGGATACGGCGCCAAACATATCGACACAGCAGCCTGCCCAGGATCTCCGGGAGGAGAAGGTGCTCAGGCAGGTTGGGCGGCGGCCTTGAATGGATCACCGAACCGCGGTTGGGTGAGCTCTGCGTCGAGCTCCGCCCAGGTTGGCGGGTTGGCGCCGGGACGGCTCACGGTGATGGCCGCTGCCATGGAGGCGCTGCGGCCTATCGTTTCGAGCACGGACGGGGTGAGGCCTTCGCCGGTGCGGTTCAGGAGCCCGTGGATCAGTGCGGACATGTAGGAGTCTCCGGCGCCGATGGTATCGGCTACCTGTGTTGCCACCGCGGGGATGGTCAGTTGCGTTGCGGCGGTGGAGAGCAGGGAGCCGGAAGAACCAGCGGTGATGACGGCCAGTTCGGCGCCCAGGGCGAGGACCCGGGCTGCGATGTCCTCCAGCGGTGTTCCGGGGTACAGCCAGTGTGCGTCGTCGTCGCTGAGTTTGACGACGTCGGTCAACGGCACGAGTTCTTCGAAGATTGTCTTGGCTGTATCCCGGGTCGTCAATGAAGAGCCCGGCGTCTCGGAAGCCAAAACGGTGCGGGTGCTCCGGGCCGTGGAACAGCTGAACTACCAGTTGGACATGGCCGCGGGCAGTCTCCGCCGCACCGGGCGCCGGACCCTGTCCATCGGCTTGCTTCTGCCCAGCGTGGCCAACCCGTTCAGCGGGGAAATCCACCGCGCCATTGAAGATGCCCTGGCGGCGCGCGGCATTGCCATGTTTGCCGCGAGCCTGGACGACGATCCCGAGCGGGAGAAAGCCCTCGTCGCCGCGTTTCTCAGGCGCCGGGTCGACGGGCTTATCCTCACACCCATTGCCAAGAGCCAGGCCCACGTCATCCCGGAACACTCCCAGGACTTGCCGGTCGTTTTCATCGACCGCGAACCCAACGGGATCGACGCCGACGCCGTCGTGAGCGACAACGCCACCGGCGGAGCGCGGGCGGCCGCCCACCTGCTCAGCCACGGCCACACCAGGCTGGCATACCTTGGAGACCGGACCGACATCCAGACCGCACGGGAACGCCGCCGGGGGTTCCTGGAGGAACTCGCCCGCTCCGGCATCGCCGTGTCCGACGTTCCCGCCATTGAGAACCTTCACGACGAAGAGGCAGCACGTCGCGCGACAGACGAACTGCTCGCCTCCCGGAATCCCCCTACCGCGATATTCTCCAGCCAGAACCTGGTCACCTTCGGCGCCATGAGGGCACTGAAGGAAGCGGGCGCGAGCCACAAAGTGGCCCTGGTCGGTTTCGACGACTTCGCCCTCGCGGACATGATGGAACCGGGCATCACGGTCATCGTGCAGCACCCTGAACGCATTGGCAAACTCGCCGCCGAAAGGATCCTGGCCAGGATCGACGGCGACCAAAGCCAGCCCAGCACCTGGGTTGTCCCCTCGGAGCTGATCGTGCGCGGCTCGGGCGAACTCCCACCATCTGACTGACCCAACCAACCACTCCAACAATTTCGCCTGAAAGAAGGAACCCACCATGACCAAAACGCTGTGTGCAGAATTCACTGTCAAGCCCGGCTGCGAAGCCAGCGTCGCGGAAATGATGCGCGAGCTCACCGAACACGTCCGCGCCGAGCCGGGAAACGTGGTCTTCTGGCCCTACACCAGGTAATCCCGGCCCAACGAGTACTTCGTCTTCGAGGTCTACCGCGACCAGGCCGCCTTCGAGGAGCACATCGGCGCCGACTACGGACGGAAGTTCAACGAAGAACTCGCAGGCCCCATCGAGGGCGACGGCTCGGAACTGACCTGGCTCCGGGCGATCCAATAGCCGCCGGCACGATCCTGGGAGCCTGCGTCCTGCACATTCACCGCTCCCCGCGGACGTGCACGCTTTGCCGGAGAAAGGACCGGTGGGTAGATGAAAAGAAACCTACCCCTGAGGGAAATCAAGCTGCCCAGGATGACGGTGAACGCACTGCTGAGGTCAGGCGTGCAGACGGTGGGGCAGCTGATCGCCCTCTCAGCCAAGAACCTGAGGGAAGACGTCGCCGGCATCGGTGCCGGCAGCATCCTGGCCATCGAAGGCGCGCTGGCCGATGAAGGCCTGCGACTGGCCCCGGACAACGGAAGCGACCGGTACATCCGTCCCTCAGACCGTCACGTCCGCAACCACAAGGCCTGGCTGCAACCCGTCGTCGAGCTGCCCGTGCCCGCCCGGAACGAATAGGCAGCCTGGCAGAAAAACTACGGGCCCAGTTCGCTTGAACCGGGCCCGTAGTTTGTGTGCAAAATTTACGCGGTAACGCCACTTGGCTGCCGCGTCGATGTGAGGTCCTCGACGGCCTTCTGCATGTGTCGCTTTATGGCTTGTTGAAGTCCGCTCTGGTCGCGCGCCTCAAGAAGGTCCAGGATGTCTTGGTGTTCCTGTACCAGCACATCTATGCGGGGATATGAGACTTCCAGGCTGAGGATACACATGCGGGATTCCGCGGCAAGTGTCTCGTAAATCCGGATCAGTCGAGTGTTCCCGGTGCCTGAAACGAAAGCGGTGTGGAATTGCATGTCGAGCCTGGCGATCGCCTGCCAGTCCGACGCCGCCACCTGCTTTGCCATGTTCTTGATGATGCCCTTGAGCTCTCGGCAGGTATCCGTGATCTGGTCGGGAGCAGAGTCGAGGAGAGTGTTGGCGGCGGCCAGTTCCACTGCCTCGCGCACGGCGTAGATCTCTTTGATGTCTACGGTTGAAAGCTCCAGCACGAAAACGCCGCGGTTACGCTTGCTGACTAGGATGCCTTCCTGGCATAACCGTTGCAGAGCTTCCCTGAGTGGCCCCCTTGACGTGTTGAGCTGGCTAGCCAGGGCAGATTCGTTCACCTGCTGACCGGGCCTGAAAGCCCCTTGGACGATGAGCTCACGGAGTTGGTCAGCGATCAGCTGCGCCGTGGGCCGGCCCTCCAATACGAACATTCCCTCCGGTGCCGCCATTGACATCCCCTCATTTCATACTTCGCCAAATTGAATCTATTAGACCGCTATCGCGGTGTACTTGTATTCCAGGAATTCTTCGATGCCGATCTTTCCGCCTTCACGTCCCAGGCCCGACTGTTTGACGCCCCCGAAAGGAGCGGCGGGATTGGACACGATGCCGGTGTTGACACCGACCATTCCGACCTCCAGTTCCGCTGAGAACCGCATGGCCTTGTCCACGCTTTCGGTGAACACGTAGCCCACCAAGCCCCATGCGGTGTCATTGGCCATACGGAGTACTTCGTCCTCACTGTCGAAGGGAGTGATGGCTGCTACCGGTCCGAATATCTCCGTGGTCATCAGCTCGGATTCCAGCGCCACATCCGTCAGGACAGTGGGGGAGTAGAAGTAGCCGGGACCTTCCGGGCGGCTTCCGCCAGTCAGCACCCGTGCACCCTTGGAAACGGCGTCGGCAACAAGAGACTCCACTTTGTCCAACCCTGCCTGTTCGATGAGCGGACCCACTTCTGTGCCTGCCAAAGCGCCGTTGCCCACCTGCAATTCTGACATCTTTTTGGAGAACTTCTCGCCAAACTCCTCTGCAACGGAGCGGTGGACGAAGAAGCGGTTTGCGGCCGTGCAGGCTTCGCCCATGTTCCGCATCTTTGCCTTCATGGCTCCATCCACTGCCTTCTCGACGTCGGCATCGGCGAGCACGATGAACGGTGCGTTCCCGCCGAGCTCCATGGAAGAGCGCATGACGTTGTCAGCGGCTTGCCGCAAGAGGATTTTGCCCACCTCGGTGGAGCCGGTGAAGCTGATCTTGCGGGCGATGCCGCTGTCCGTCCAGGTCCGCACCACGCCGGAAGCGCTCGACGTCGTCACGACGTTCAGAACGCCGTCGGGAAGTCCGGCTTCCTGGAAGATGGCAACCAAAGCCAAAGAGGTCAGCGGCGTCAGCTCGGCCGGCTTGAACACCATGGTGCACCCTGCGGCGACTGCGGGGGCGATCTTGCGCGCTCCCATGGCGAGCGGGAAGTTCCAGGGCGTGACCAATACCGACGGTCCGACTGGTTCCTTGGTGATGAGGATGCGCGTATTTCCGTCCACGGAGGTGGTGCTGTCGCCGCCGATCCTTACGGCCTCTTCCGAGAACCAGCGAAGGAACTCGGCGCCATAGGCTACTTCTCCCCTTGCTTCGGCCAGGGGCTTTCCCATTTCGGCGGTCATGATCGCCGCGAGCCGGTCGGTGTTGGCAATGACCAGATCGAAGGCACGCCGCAGGATGTCGGCCCGCCGACGCGGCGTGGATTTGCTCCACTCCGCCTGCGCGCGACCTGCGGCCTCGATGGCCAGGGCGGCGTCTTCAGCACTGCCGTCTGCGACGTGGGCAATGACTTCGTTCGTGGCCGGGTTCTCTACCGGGAAGGTGGCTCCGTCAGCAGCGCTTTGCCATTTTCCGTCAATAAACAAGTCTGTTTGGAGAGTGGTGGGATCAAATGGGGGGTTCATGTTCGCTCTTTCAGTGATCAGGGGAACTAGGAAGTGGCCGACTTGAGCGCCTGCGTGAACTTGGACAGGCCTGCCTGGATTTCATCGCTGCTGACGTTCAGCGCGGGGATGAGACGAATGACGTTGCCATGCGGGCCGCAGGTGAGCAGCAGGAGCTCTTCCTTGATGGCAGCCTGCTGGACCGCGAGTGCGGTTGCCGCATCTGGAGTGTTGCCTTCGGAGGTGAATTCGACGCCCTGCATGAGGCCGCGTCCGCGCACGTTGCCGATTCCCGGGAATTCTGCCTGGAGCGCGTCCAGCCCTGCCCTCAGTTCGTCGCCGCGCAGCAAGGCATTTTCCACCAGGTTCTCCCTCTGAATGACACCCAAGGTGGCGACACCGGCTGCTGCTGCGACCGCGTTTCCACCATAGGTACCACCTTGGGAACCAGGCCAGGCCTTGCCCATCAAATCCGCCGATGCGGCAATAGCCGAAATCGGGAAGCCGCTTGCGAGGCCCTTTGCGGTGATGACCACGTCGGGCCGTATCCCGGCCCAGTCGTGCCCCCAGAACTTCCCCGTCCGGCCGACGCCGGCCTGGACTTCATCGAGGATGAGTACGATGCCGTGCCGGTCTGCCCGTTCCCGAAGTCCTTGGAGGAAGGCAACAGGCGTGGGGATGTATCCGCCGTCGCCGAGGACGGGTTCGATGATGAAGCCTGCCGTATCGGCCGGGGTGCTGACGGTCAGAAGGAGGTGGTCCAGTTCCTTCAAGGCAAACTCGACAGCCGTGGCTTCATCCCATCCGTACCGGTACCAATGCGGGAAGGGAGCTACGTGCACGCCGCCCATCAGGGGGGAGAATCCTGAGCGGAACTTGGTTCCGGCGGTGGTCAAGGACGCCGCAGCCACCGTCCGCCCGTGAAAGCCTCCCTGGAAGGAGATGATGTTGGGGCGGCCGGTTGCCATGCGGGCCAAGCGGATGGATGCTTCCACGGCTTCTGATCCGGAAGTCGCGTAGAAGACACTGTCCAATCCTTCGGGCAGGACGCTGCCAAGGAGTTCCGTCAATTCCAGAAGGGGCTTGTGCATCACAGTCGTGTACTGGGCGTGGACAATCTTGCCCACCTGATCGCGGGCTGCGGCCACCACGTCAGGGTGGCAATGGCCAGTGCTGGTGACACCAATCCCGGTGGTGAAATCGAGGTACTTCTTGCCGTCGGTCGCGTGGATCCAGCTCCCGAGTGCGTAGTCGACGACTACGGGAGTTGCCTGCTTGAGGATGGGGCTAAGTGCTGCCATGACTTCATACTTTCTTAGTAACTGTAGATTGTCAACAATACGCGATTTTGGGTTCACCCAGGGAACCCATAAGAAGTCGCTAAATCTTTTCGAACCTGTGGGGCCGAACGAAGTCCAGCCCGTCGAACCAGCGCTTACCGAGGGCTTCGCTGGCTGCGATCTCGCCGTAGCCGGAAGCCATTTTGAATCCGGCGCCTGAGAATCCAGTTGCGGCGTAGATCCTGCTGGAATTGTCGAGGAAGCCCAGCAAAGGCTGGGAGTCCGTGGTGTAGAGGTCCGGGAACGCGTCCGAGCGAACGATGCTGGGGAAAAGGCCGGGGAAGAACTCACGTACCGTCTCGGTGGTTTCGGCGATCTCCGCTGCGGTGAGGTCCCTTGGCACTGAGTCAGCCGCTGGGGTTGGCGCCCCGCGACCATCCAAGGTGGCCTTTACCGTCGCTCCGTCAACGCTCGGTGCACCGTACATGGAGCGGTCTCCGGAAATCCTGATGAAGACGGGGAATCTCTCCGGGGAGAATTCCGCCGCGTCTCTGGCCACGAACCAGGACAGGAATATCCGCCGCGTCTCGGTTGCCGCTTTCAGATAGTCGGGCATGAGCTTTTGGGACCAGCCGCCGGACGCGACGATCACGTTTTCGAAGGTCCACGACTCGTCGCCCGAGGTGACGACCACGCCGTCGTCAGTTTCCTGGATGCTGTCGATCGGCGTGTCGGTGACCACTGTTGCCCCGTTTGCCTGTGCGGCGGCAACTGCCGCCGTCACTGCGCGGTCAGTGCGCAGGGCGCCGGCATGCGGATCGAACACGGCGCAGTCATCAGGCCGAAGGTTGTGCTGCGGATACCGTTCCGCCATGGCGTCGCGGCTCAAGATCTCGTGCTCAGCCCCGTTGACCTGGGTCGTGTCGAGCAGGGCGGTGATATAGGGGCCGTCAACCGTCCCGATCGATAGCCCGCCGCAGCGCGTCAGGATGTCCTGGCCCGATTCCGCCTCGAGTTCGGCCCAGAGGCCGCGGGAACGCTGCAGGATGGGGTAATAGTCGGGTCGTCCTCGATATAGCATGCGGAAGAGACGGGTGTCGCCCCCAACGGCGCTACGGGCATGACCCGGCGCCTGCGCCTCGAATCCGACGACGGAATCGGTCAAACGGGAGGCCTGCCACAAGGCCATGCTTCCGATGCTGCCCAGGCCGATCACGGCCAGTTTTCCGTCCATCGTTCAGAGCACCTGCTTCAGGAAGGCCTGGGTGCGGGGTTCTTTGGGGTTGGCAAGGACCTCCCGGGCGTCGCCGCGTTCGACGACGAAGCCCTCGTCCATGAAGATCAGCGAGTCCGCGACTTCGCGGGCGAACCCCATTTCATGGGTGACGACCACCATGGTCATGCCCTTTTTGGCGAGGTCCTGCATGACCGTGAGGACTTCGCCGACTTTTTCGGGGTCCAAGGCGCTGGTGGGTTCGTCGAAGAGCATGATCTCCGGATCCATCGCCAGGGACCGTGCGATGGCGACGCGCTGCTGCTGTCCGCCGGAAAGCTGGGCCGGGTAGTGGTCGCCGAAATCGCCCAGGCCGACGCTGGCCAGCAGCTCGTTGGCCCGTTTGGCCGCCTGCTTCTTGTCACCGTGTTTGACCAGCACGGGGCCGGCCATGACGTTCTCCCTTGCCGTCATGTTGGGGAAGAGATTGAACTGCTGGAAAACCATGCCCACCCTCGTGCGCTGCTCGGCGAGTTTCTTCGGACTGAGTGCGTGGTAGGCGGTGTCTGTCTCGAAGTAGCCAAAGTCCTCACCGTTGACCTTCAGGACCCCGGAGTCGACGGTCTCGAGTCCGTTGATGCAGCGCAGGAGCGTTGATTTGCCGGAGCCCGACGGGCCGATGATGCAACAGACCTCACCGCAGGCGATGTCCAGGTCGATGTTCTGCAGGACTGTTTTGTAGCCGAACGATTTTCGGATCCTGCGGGCGTGTATGGTGCCGTCGTTACTCATCGGGCAACACCTTCCGGTTCTGTCAGCACAACCTTCTTCGCGTTCCGGGGAAGCCTGGAAGATGTACGGGAGTATTTTTTCTCGAGCAGGGATTGCGGGTAGCTCAGAAGGAGGGTCATGACGAGGTACCACAGGCTGGCAACGATCAGCAGCGGGATGGTCTCGTACGTGCGGGCGTAGATGAGTTGGGCGCTTTGCAAAAGCTCTGCGACGCCGAGCACGCTGACCAGTGAGGTTTCCTTGAACATGCCGATGAATTGGTTGCCGGTGGCAGGGATGATCGATGGCATGGCTTGGGGAATGATGACCTTGCGCATTTTCGTTGCGCCGCTCATTCCCAATGAGTCGGCAGCTTCAATCTGGCCCTTGCCGACGGCGGAGAAGCCGCCGCGAATGATTTCTGCCATGTACGCGGCTTGATTGAGGCTCAAGCCAATCAGGGCTGCCGTGATCGGTGCCATTAAGGCGTTGATGTCGACCGCCGTGCTGATGTTAGTGAACGGAATGCCGACGGTCAGGTTCGGATAGAGGGCGGCGATGTTGAACCAGAAGATCAGCTGGACCAGGACCGGCGTACCCCGGAAAAGCGTGATGTAGACGCCTGCCGTAGCCGCGATCGGCTTGATCCGGGAGGATCTCATGATCGCCAGCGCCAGGCCCAGAAGGGTGCCCAGGAGCATGCTGGCGACGGTGAGGAAGATCGTGAGCATTAGCCCACTGATGATTGTTTGATAAGTGAAGTACTTGGCGACCACGTCCCACTTGAAGTTGGGGTTGGTCGACACGGAAACGAGGATGCCCAGGCCAATCAGGCTGCACACCACCCAGGCCACGTATTCGAAGACGCTCCGCCGCCGCAGCCTTGGCTTGAGCGCCGGGTCGGTCCCATCTATCTTGTTCCCGCTTCCGCGACTGATGATTTGCACCATGGGAGCGCGCCTCCTAGTTGAGCTTGGCATCCGTGATGGCACCCGATTCGAGGCCCCAGTTCGAGAGTGACTGTTTGTACTCCGGGCTGTTCAGGACCGACTGGACGGCAGCCTGGAGAGCGGGGGTCAACGCCGAACCTTTCTTGAGGCCGATGGCTGTAACGTCGCTCGAGCCGACGTTGATCTGGGGGGTGAGGACAGTGAAAGCGCCAGGCTGTTGCTTCGCGGCCCACGCGAGGGAGGTGGTGTCGTAGAGGATGCCGTCGATGCGCTTTGACGCCAACTGGGTCAGCGCCTCCTGGACGTTGGGAAGCGTGACGGCGTTAATGGCCGGCTGTCCTTTGGAAGTACAAGTTTGATCCGAGAGGGCGGGGAGGCGCTTGAGCTGGCCCGTCGAACCGGCCGTGACGGCAATGTTCTTACCGCACAGGCTCTCATTCGTGAGCTTCAGCGGATTGCCCGCACTCACGGCCACTGAGTTGCCGGCCTTGAAGTAGTTGATCATATCCAGGACCTTCAACCGCTCGGCTGTGGGGGACATGGTAGTGACGGTGAAGTCGTAGCGGCCACCGTCGATACCGGGAATGATGGTGTCAAACACGGTGTTCTCGAACTTCAGGTTCAGCCCAAGCTTCTTGGCCACCAGGCGGGCAATATCCGGGTTCAGGCCGATCGGGGTCTTGTTGTCATCGGAGAGGAAGGTGGTTGGCGGGTAGTGAAGGTCCATCGCCACCGTCAGCTCACCTTTGTCCTTATAGGACTGCGGCAGCAGCTTGACAGCGGTAGCGTCGGGCTGGACGCCCTGGGAAATATCAGCGGTGCTTGACGCCTTGGAGCTGTCCGGTGTCGAGGTGCTTGTGGCGGTGCCCCCGCAGGCGGTCAGTGCAAGCAGCACCGCCAGTGCTGCGGCTGCAGTTTGGGCTTTGGTTCGAGTCTTCATAATGCTTCCCTTCGAAGGGGTAGTCAGCTGGTGGTTGTCACCGGGGAGGGGAGAGAAGTGTGATCCGAATCTCTCCGCCATCTAATGCAATGCAACCCCCTCAACAGTAGATTGTCAACAATTTACAGAAACTTTTTCGGAGGCCGGATCGGTTCTGAATCGTTCCGGCCGGTCGCGTTCAAACTGTTGACAATTTACAATTTGCAAGCCTAGAGTCGAGTCATCGGGCAGGATCTTCCAGCCTGGCGGGGACCCGTTCCCGGCCCACCACGCGCTTCCCGAAACCTCCAATACGCAGGGACGGCAACCGCTTCCATTTCCTGACAAAGAACGGAACCGAACATGGCAGAGACCAATTTCCGGCCGAAGTACATCTCCTTTGATGTCTACGGCACGCTCATCAACTTCGACATCGATCCGACCACTCGTCGCCTGCTGGATGGCCGCTTGCCTGAAGAGCAGTGGCCGGCGTTCAAGAAGCAGTTCCGCGGGTACCGGTTCGACGAGGTCCTGGGCGACTACAAGCCTTACGAGCAGATCCTGCAGGATTCCTTTGACCGCGTGTGCAAGCGGTGGGGTATCGGGCCGACCGAAGGTGCCGGCGCAGAGTTCGCTGAGGCCGTACGCGGCTGGGTAGCCCACGAGGACGTGCCCGCCCCGCTGAAGCTCATGGGCGACAACTACAAGCTGGTGGCCCTCTCCAACGCGGACACCAGCTTCCTGGACATCAGCATTCCGAAGCTCGGTGCAGACTTCCACGCCGTGTACACCGCTGAGCAGGCCCAGGCCTACAAGCCGCGCTACCAGGCGTTCGAGTACATGCTGGACACCCTGAACGCCAAGCCGGAGGACTTCCTGCACGTCTCCTCGCACACACGCTACGACATGCACCCAATGCACGACTTGGGCTTCCGGAACCTCCTCCTGCTGGACCGTGGTTATGACCCCGTCACCACGGGCTACGACCTCTTCACTGTTAAGTCCCTGGACGAGCTCAACAAGCACCTCGGTCTCTAAACCGACTTCGAGGCGAAAGGTCACACCGTGAAACTTGTTCCTTACTGGCTGGACACAGCCGAGCCTTCCGGCGACTACCGGCAAACATCCGTGCCGGAAAATGTTGATGCGGCGATCATCGGGGCCGGATTTACCGGGCTCTCCGCAGCCCTTGAATTTGCCCAGCAAGGCGCCAGCGTCGCTGTCTTCGAGCGCCACACAGTTGGTTGGGGCGCCTCCGGACGTAACGGGGGCATGGCAACCACCGGCTTGGCCATCAGTTTCAACACAGCCGTCAAGCGGTACGGGAGTACCCGTGCCGTGGAGATGTTCCGCGAATACAACGACGCGATCGACAGCATCGAGAAGCTTGTCCACGACAACGGCATCGACTGCGACTACAAGCGCTTCGGCAAGCTTTCGCTGGCCTTCCACAAGTCCCACTACGAGGGGATGCTGAAGTCCCAGGAGCAATTGGCGAAACTTGCCGACTACTACGTGAAGGTCATTCCCGAGTCGGAGATCCACAGCGAAATCGGTACGGATTTCTATCACGGTGCAATGCTTGATCCGCTCGGGGCCGGCCTCCACGTAGGCAAGTTCGTGCACGGCTTGGCCGGTGCAGCCGCTGCTGCCGGTGCCCACATTTGCGAGAACGCCGGCGTCACCGAGCTGAAGAAAGTCTCCGGCACGGTCCATGACGTACACACCACCCGTGGCATCACACGGGCCAAGCAGGTTCTGGTCGCCACAAGCGGATACACAGGCAATGTCACACCGTGGCTGCAGCGCCGCGTGATTCCGGTGGGCAGCTTCATCATTGTCACCGAACCCTTGCCGGAGGACGTGGTGAACCGCATCCTTCCGCACAGGCGCCAAGCCTCGGACAGCAAGATGCTGACTTACTACTTCCGGATCACCCCGGACAACAGGCTCCTTTTCGGCGGACGTGCTCGATTTGCACTCTCCAGCCCGGATTCAGATGTCAAGAGCGGCGAGATCCTGCACAAGGCGATGACTGAGCTCTTCCCGTATCTTGCCAACGTGAAGGTGGACTACACCTGGGGCGGCTTGGTGGACCTCTCCATGGACCAGATGGTCCATGCCGGCGTGCACGATGGCCTGTTCTATTCGCTCTGCTACAGCGGCCACGGCGTGCAAATGGCCGCCCACATGGGCAAGAAGATGGCCCATTACATGGCCGGAGACAAGCAGGCGAACGTGTGGGAAGACCTTAAGAACCCGCCGGTGCCCGGCCACTTCGGCCCGCCGTGGTTCCTGCCCTTCATTGGCGGAGCCGCGAAGATTATCGACCGATTCAGTTAGGCAAGAGAAGGTTTCCTATGAGTTCGTCAACAACCGTCGCTGAAGCGCGCCCAAAAACAGCAGAAGAAACGGCCTACAGGCGGGCAAGCATAGCCGCGCTACCGGGTGGTGCATTCCTGGAAGGCCGTTGGGAGAGAGCCGAGATGATCCTGGAGGTCCGGGATCCCGAAGACGGTGTCCTCTTGGGAAATGTGTGTTCCTCGACCCCACAGGATGTGCGGCGGGCCGTAGCCTACATTCATCGGCACCTGCAGGACAGTGAATGGCCCCTCCGGGCCCGCCGCGAGGCTTTGGAACGTGCGGCCGTGCTTCTGGCGGAGCAGTCCGTTCGCTTCGCGGAGCTCATTGCCGCAGAGAGCAGCAAGACCATCAACGAGGCCGAACGTGAGGTGCGCCGCTGCACCGAAACGTTGCGGCTCTCCGCTGCTGCGTCCAGCGAACTCAATGGAGAAACCCTCGCTTTTGAGGACAGCATGGCCAGAGCAAACAAGATCGGATGGTACAACCGCAAACCGGTGGGAATCGTCGCCGCCATCACGCCCTTTAACGATCCGCTCAATCTCGTGGCACACAAGCTGGGGCCGGCGCTCATCGGAGGCAACGGCGTCGTGCTCAAGCCCTCAGGCCGAACGCCGTTGACCGGGCTGGCCTTCGTCCAGTTGCTGCTGGAAGCCGGTGTCCCTACCGGACGCATCGCTGCGATTGTCGCCGGACCCGGAGTCTCCGAGGCGATCGTGACGGACCCGCAGGTAGACCTCATTTCCTTCACCGGCGGCCCAAAGACGGCGGACCGCATCGCTGCCGCCGCAGGTGCCAAGAAGATCCTCTCGGAACTGGGCGGCAACAACGCCACGATCGTCTGCGCCGACGCTGAACCAGCGAAAGCCGCTGAGGCAATCGTTGCCGGCGCGTTCGGAGTGGCCGGCCAGAACTGCCTTTCGGTCCAGCGCGTCTACGTCCACATTTCGCTGTTCGACGAGGTCCTCGAACACGTGATCACCGGGACCAAGGCGCTCCGCTTCGGGGCGAAGTTCGATCGCAGCACGGACATCGGCCCCCTCATCACCGAAACGGAGGCACGCCGGGTGGAGGAATGGGTGGACGAGGCCAAAGCTGCGGGCGCCACCGTCCAGGTGGGCGGGCAGCGCAGCAACGCCTTCTACGAGCCAACTGTTCTCACCGACGTGCCGGCGGACTGCCGGGTCATCCGCGAGGAAGTGTTCGGCCCGGTGGTCAGCATCATGCCGTTTATCCAAGCCTCCGACGCCATCCGCGCGGCCAACGATTCCGAGTACGGGCTCCAGGCTGGAGTTTTCACGGAATCCATCGATCTGGCTTTGGCGATTGCCGAGAAGCTGGATGTGGGGGCAGTGGTGATCAATGAGACCAGCGACGTCCGGATCGATTCCATGCCCTTCGGCGGGTTCAAGAAATCCGGTGTTGGGCGTGAAGGCGTCAAGCACGCCGTCCGTGAAATGACCGAACCCAAAAGCATCATCATCAAACTGGCCGAGCCGGCCACCGGGTGGCAGCAGTTGACGACCGCAGAACGGAATGCATCATGACCACCCACAAAATCGCGGTGATCGCGGGCGACGGCATCGGCAAGGAAGTTGTCCCGGCGGCCATCGAATGCCTTGAACGCATCGCCGGACTCCACTCGTTGCACCTTGAGTTCACCTATTTCGACTGGGGATCGGACTACTACGCCGAGCACGGGCGCATGATGCCGCTTGACGGGCTCGAACAGCTGTCAGCGCACGAAGCGATCTTCCTGGGCGCTGTGGGCTCGCCGTCCGTCCCGGACGCTGAATCCCTCTGGGGGCTGTTGATCCCCATCCGCCGCGAATTCCAGCAATACATCAACCTCCGTCCAGTGAAAACGCTCGACGGCGTGAAGTCGCCCCTCGCGTCCAAGGAACCGATCGATATCCTCATCGTGCGTGAAAACAACGAGGGGGAGTACTCGGAGGTCGGCGGCCGCGCCTATCGCGGGCTGCCGCATGAAACCGCGGTCCAGGAAACCATTTTCACCCGGCTGGGAGTGTCGCGGGCAGCGCACTACGCCGCATCGCTCGCATCCTCCCGGAAGGGCCGACTGACCTCGGCAACCAAGAGCAACGGCATCATCCACACCATGCCGTTCTGGGACGAAGTGGTGGAAGAGACAACCCGCCTCTACCCCGACGTGACGCTCACCAGCGAACTTGTCGACGCGTTGTCCGCGCATCTGGTCCTGAAACCCTGGACCTTCGATGTCATTGTTGCCTCCAACCTGCTTGGCGACATTCTCTCGGACCTTGGCAGTTCCGTCACCGGCTCCATCGGTGTAGCCCCGAGTGCCAACCTCAATCCCGAAGGTGACTTCCCGTCCCTCTTCGAACCTGTCCACGGATCAGCGCCGGACATTGCAGGCAAAGGCCTGGCCAATCCGGTAGGCCAGATGTGGTCCGGAGCAATGATGCTCCAACACCTCGGGTACCCGGAAGCTGCCGAGCACCTCCAATTGGCCTTCGAGTCCGTCCTACGGGACGGCCTGGGTACCCGCGATGTCGGAGGACCGTCCTCGACCTCCGAATTCACCGCCGCCGTCCTGGCCGCCATTGACGTCATCGACGCCGTTGGGGCGGTGGACGCCACGACGGGAAACACGCCGCCCGCAGTAACGGCGTCGTCATGACAGCTACGGAACGCAAGCGGCCCGTCGTCGCGGTCCTGTACCGGGAGGCTTTGCCGCCCCGGCTACAGGAGATCGAGGAGCTGGCGGATGTCCGCCTTAGCAAGGCCGATGGGCTTGCTAAGGCGTTGGACGGCGCGGACGTGTTGTACCAGTGGCACTCGTTCTCACCTGCCTTGAAGGAGAACTGGGCCGCAGCCTCGTCGCTGAAGTGGGTTCATGCCTCGGCGGCAGGCGTCAGCCAGCTGCTTTTCGAGGAGTTGGTCCAAAGCGGCGTTGTCTACACGAACTCCCGGGGTGTGCTCAGCAGGGCCATTGCCGAATTTGCGCTCGGGTTCGTTTTGGATTTGGCCAAGGATGCGCAGGGTTCGTTCCGGCTCCAGCAGCAACAACGCTGGCAGCACAGAACCACGCAAAAGATCCATGGCAAAAATGCGCTGGTGGTGGGCATCGGATCGATCGGACGTGAAATCGCGCGCCTGTTCCGTGCCGTGGGCATGGAGGTCAGCGGTGCCGGACGCACAAGTCGTCCCGGGGACGATGATTTCGACTGGATCTACTCTTCCCAAGACCTGCCCGGCATCGTCCATGACTACGACTATGTTGTGCTCGCCGCTCCGCTGACCGCGGAGACCAGGGGACTGATGAACGTCGACGTGCTTGCGTCCATGAAAAAGTCGGCGCACCTGATAAATGTGGGCCGCGCCGAACTTGTTCACACCGGCGCCCTGACTGAAGTACTGGCATCGGGCTCGATCGCCGGTGCCGCCCTCGACGTCGTGCACCCGGAGCCGTTACCTGGGGGACACGCACTTTGGAGCATGGAGAACGTCATCATCACCCCTCACATGAGCGGTGACGCTGAAAACTATCTCGATGACCTCAGCAAGCTGTTCTTGGAGAATCTGGGACGGTTCGTCAAAAGCGAACCGTTGTTGAACGTGGTGGACAAGACCCTCGGATTTGTCCCTGTTTCCTGATCCAGAAGGCGTCTAAGGAGCCGCAACATGCCCACTATTGCCAACGCGTATATCGCCAATTCGGCTACGTCCGCACTGCAGCCCGGCATCATTGAACGCCGCGATCCAGGTGAGTTCGACATCAAAATTGCCATCAAGTTCAGCGGCATCTGTCATTCCGACATCCACACTGCGCGAGGCGACTGGGCAAGCGTCAACTTCCCGATCGTTGTAGGACACGAGATCTCGGGAATTGTTGAAGCTGTCGGAGCCAAAGTGACGCGCCATGCCGTGGGCGACCGGGTAGGTGTGGGCTGTTTCGTGGATTCATGCCGGAACTGCGTCAACTGCCTCGCAGGCGAGGAGCAGCACTGCCTGTCGGGATCGACGAGTACCTACAACTCGGTGGGCCGGGACGGCCGGCCCACCGCAGGCGGCTACAGCAACAGCATTGTTGTGGACGAGAATTACGTTCTGCGGATTCCCGAGGGCATTTCACTCGAAACAGCCGCACCACTACTATGCGCCGGGATAACCATGTACTCGCCCCTCCGCAATTGGGGTGCAGGCCCGGGAACGCGGGTGGCCATTGTCGGCATGGGCGGGCTCGGCCACATGGGCGTCAAGATCGCAACAGCGCTCGGGGCGCAGGTGACGGTGCTCAGCCAATCGCTCAGGAAGCAGGAGGACGCGCTCCGTTTCGGGGCGGCGGCCTGCCACGCGACGTCGGATCCCGCCACTTTCGCGCGCCACCAAGGCTATTTCGATCTAATCATCAATACCGTCTCCGCGGACATCGACATCGATCAGTACCTTTCCTTGCTCGCCTTGGACGGCACCCTGGTCATCGTGGGGCTGCCCTCGAAACCCCTAACACAACGGGCCTGGTCACTGGCCAGTTTCAGACGCAATCTGGCCGGTTCAAAGATGGGCGGCATCAGGCAGACGCAGGAAATGCTGGACTTCTGCGCCGCCCATGGGCTCGGCGCCGAGGTGGAGGTGATTCCGGCCGGCAAAATAGCCGAGGCTTTTGACCGAGTCATTGACAGTGCGGTGCGGTACCGCTTTGTCATTGACGCCGCGACGTTCTGATCTTCCGCATTTCGAGTGTTTTGGCGAGTCGGGTAACGCCGAGTTCCGTCCGCTCAGGGGTTTGCGAGGCAAAGCATAGACGCAATGCGTTGCCAAACTGTCCTGTCACGGAAAACGCCGCATGGCGAAGCTGACAATATCGTGGGTCTGCTCCTGCAGCAGTGACGTACTTGAATCGATGATGGAGCCGACAAGGCTTTTGGCGCGGGCCGCCCACGGAAGGCTTGCTGGCTCAACGGATGGTGCTGACACGATGAGTTCCCCTTCCAGGCAAGGGGTCTTTAGCACTGTATGACGAGGCTGCCCATCAGACCTCCCAGTTGAAGGATCCGGGATGGCCGTCATGTCCCGCTGCGGCCACTGCCTCCTGGGCAGGTGTGGACAACGCCATGATGAGCAACTCGTAGTCGTCCTCTATGTGGAAGAGTCGACGGTCACCGATGGCATCGGTCACCCAGATCATTCGGCCATCTTCGGTTCGTTCGTCAATAGTGCCCCTGTGGCACTGCATACCGCGCCGGAGAAGCGTGACGATGTCTCCGCGCTGGAGGGATGTCCACAGAGACACCTGACTGGACGCACGACCGCTTTGTCGCATCTTTATCTGCCTTTCTGGTCCGGCGCGAGATAAGGAACTTTAGCAGTCTATCGTCGATTGTTGACAATTGCTAGACCCGTGGAGCCGGCAGTTTCGACGGAGGCGGGGCATTGTCGACAAGCGCTGCCGGCGCTCTTCGCGACAACGTCCAGGCGGGGCAAAAACTAGGTCGAGGCTTCGATTTCCGCTAATTGTAGAGGGATTTCGGGATCTCCCCGAAGGATGCCAGTGCCGCCTAGTAGCGGGATGGGGCGAGTGGGGAAGTTGCCCGCCCCGGAGTTGTCGACAATCCAAGAGCAAAAAATCGTTGACAATCGACTATTTCGATGGAAATGTGTTCCGCACCACTTCAATGTGTGTTTCGCATCACTTCTTGGACCAACTCCACCGCATCCCCTGACTAAAGGCAGTTTGCATCATGCGAAGAAGCAAAGCAGTCCTCCTCGGCGCAGCAGGCGCCACCCTTGCGCTCACCATCAGCGCATGCTCGTTCTCCGGTGGAAGCGGCAACGGCGCCGCCACCGGAAGCGGGAACGCCATCATCGACATGCAGTTCACACCAAGGGCGAACTTCGCCCTGGAGACCGACGACGCCTTCATCCTCAGCCAGATCGGCTGCCTTGAGACCCTCGTGCGCTACGACGAGGGCACCGGCAAGCTGCAGCCCTCACTCGCCACGGCGTGGAAACAGACGACGCCGACGACGTGGGACTTCACTATCAGGGACGGCGTCACCTTCCAGAACGGCACGAAACTGACGGCGGCGAACGTCGCGGGCGCGCTCTCGCGTGCACTCCACGTCGAGACCCCTGCTCGGTCATTCAAGCCCAGCGTCGTCAGCGACGTCAAAGCACTCGACTCCAGCACCGTGCGCGTGACTTCGCCGAAACCCAACGCCCTGATCCCGTTCAATCTGGCCAGCGTGAACACCGGCATTCTTGCACCGGAGGCATTCAAGGCCAACAGCGTCGACCCGATCGGCGCCTGCACCGGCCCGTTCAAGGCGACGGCCTACACCCCGGGGCAGTCGATGAAGCTCGTCCGCAACGACCAATATTGGGGCGCGAAGCCAGCCCTGGGCAGCGTTGAGGCAAAGTTCGTGCCGGACGGAGCGACGCGGGCTACCCAGGTGAGGACCGGCGAGGCCGACATCGCCCTGGGCATTCCGGCCTCGAGCCTGGCGGACCTCAAAGGCGACAAGAACGTCGTCGTGACCCAGACAGGCGCCCCCAAAACCAACGGGCTGTATCTCAACACATCCAAGGCGCCATTCAATAACCCAGACGTCCGCCGCGCCATCCAGCTCGCCATCGACACCTCGGCAATCGCTTCCCAGGTGTACGACGGCACCGCACAGCCCGCCATCGGTCCCTTCGCTCCGAACGAGCCGTGGTCGCCCAAGGACCGAGCGGCGAAGCAGAACCTGGACCAGGCCAAGGCCCTGCTGAAGTCCGCCGGGGTCGACCCCGGCAAGCTCAGCCTCGAACTGCTCGGCTATACCGAGCACCCCGAGTTCCCCGACCTCGCGACGGTGATCCAGTCCGACCTGGCCAAGATCGGCGTGACCGTAAAGGTGCGGATCGCCGACTACGCTGCCATTGAGCCCAGCCTCCTCTCGGGGAAGTACGACATGGCGCTGCTGTCGCGGAACCACCTCATCGACATCCCCGACCCGCTCGGGTTCCTCTCATCCGATTACACCTGCAAGGGCTCCTTCAACATCAGCCACTACTGCAGCCCGGAGCTGGACAAGCTCATCGCCGACGCCGGCAGCAAACCAGAGGTACAGGACCGGGACGCCATCTACGCCCAGATCGCCCAGAAGCTTCAGGACGACGCGGTCACGGTCTTCCTCGTGCACGAGCAGAGCACCGCTGTGGCGCGCGCCAATGTGAAGAACTTCCACATTGACCCGTTGGCCAGGGACGCCATCACCCCGACGCTCACAGTCGGCGGCTGAACGAAAGGAGAGCAAGGTGATCTTCTTGCTGAGACGCTTCGTCGTCCTCCTCTGCACGCTGGCCTCGGTGTCGTTCCTCGTGTTCCTGATCCCCTACTTGACCCCCGGGGACCCGGCCCGGAAGATCCTCCAGGCCCGGACGGGGGAGCTGAACCTGGACCCCTCGGCGGTGGAGGCCGCCCGAGTCCGCTATGGCCTCGACAAGCCCGTGATCGAGCAGTACTGGAACTGGGTGCAGAATGCCCTCCATGGCGACTTGGGTCTGTCGTACACGAGCCGCACCCAGGTCTCCGGCCTGGTGGGCAGCGCCCTTGCGGTGACGACCTCCCTGGCCGTCGCGGCACTGTTCATCGCCTTGGTGGCGGCCCTTCCCCTCGGGTCACTGGCCGCGATCAGGCGCGGAAAGGCCTCCGACATCGCCATCACGACGGTCACCCAGGGCTTCGTCGCGCTCCCCGAGTACTGGGTGGCCCCGGTGCTTGTCCTGGTGTTCGCCCTCAAGCTCGGGATCCTGCCCTCCGCCGGATGGACCGGACCGGCGTCGATGATCCTCCCCGCTGTGACCCTCTCGCTCCGCCCGCTGAGCTACTTCACCCAGGTGACCCGGGCATCGATGGTGGACGTCCTGGAGTCACCCCACCTCACAGCCGCGCGTAGCCGGGGACTGAGCTTCGCCCAAGCGATGCTCAGGCACGGGCTGCGCAACGGCCTCCTGCCAGTGGTGACGCTGTTCTCCATCTGGCTTGCCGGACTGCTGGGCGGCTCGGTCGTCATCGAGGTCATCTTCGCGGTCCCCGGAATGGGGAGGCTCCTGTACCAGGCCGTGACCGACGGCGACGTCCCGGTCATCCAGGCTGGAATCGTCTGCGTCGTCGCACTCACGGTCCTGATCACCACGCTGACCGATCTGCTCTACGCGCTCATTAACCCGGCTGTGAGGTCCTCGAATGTCTCGCGTTGATAACCCTGCAGTTGATAACCCTGCAGTTGATAACACTGCATCCGGGGCACTGGATGGCGTTCTTGACCCCGCGCCATCGCCTGGCGCCCCGCGCATCCGCGGCTTGCGGCGCCTTCGGGCCTGGCCGTGGAGCCTTCGCGTGGGCCTGTTCGGCGTCCTGGCCGTGGTCCTCGTGCTCCTCGCCACGCCGTGGAGCGCCCCGTTCGACCCCGCACTCCAGGACCTGTCCAATAGGCTGGCGCCGCCCAGCGGCGCCCACTGGCTCGGCACTGACCAGCTCGGGCGCGATGTCATGAGCCGGCTCATGTGGGGCGGCCGGTTCTCAGTCACCATAGCGGCCATCACCCTGACCATCTCCGCCGTGTTCGGCACCCTCTTGGGAATCGTGTGCGCCCGGAGCAAGGGAGCGCTCGACGAATTTGTCATGCGCGTTTCGGACGTCCTGCTGGCCTTCCCCGAGATGATCGTCGCGATGTTCCTGGTGTCGATCCTCGGCGCCGGGTACGGCACGCTGATCCTGGCGCTGGCCGTCGCCGGGTGGACCCCGTTCGCCCGCCTCGCACGCGCCCTGGCGCTGGAGATCAACTCGCGCGACTTCATTGAGGCGGCCGAGAGCCTAGGCTTCTCGCGGACCTTCATCATCCTGCGCCATCTCCTCCCGAACGCGTTCAGCCCTCTCCTGGCCCATGCCTCGGTGCGCTTCGGGCACACGCTCATCACGGTGGGTGCGCTGTCCTTCCTCGGTCTTGGCGTCGCGCCGCCGGACTCCGACTGGGGCTCGATGCTGGCCGATGGGCTGCCCTACATGTCACGCGCCGCGGGGCTGGTCATCTACCCTGGCCTGGCGATTTTCCTCACCGCTCTCGCAGTGACGCTGACGGGCAGGGGCATCAATGTCCGACCGAGGCGACAGGGGCGAGGCTGACATGAATCCGCTTTCAAAAACACGCGAAGGGCAGGAACGACGATGACAGCGAGCTACGGGCGTCAAAATGGAAAATCCGAGGTACCCAAGCGGACCCTCTCGTCAGTGGTCGCCTCCCAAATGCGACGTCGGATCGTCGACGGGACCTACCCGCCGGGCATGCAGCTGAACGAGCAGGAGCTCGCGGCGTACTTTGCGACGAGCCGCGCTCCGGTGCGGGAAGGAATCCAGCGACTCGTCCAGGAGGGGCTGCTGGTGAGCGAGCCGCACCGCGGCGTCTTCGTGCCGCAGCTGACCTACGAGGACCTCGACGACATCTACTTCTCCCGCGCGGCCATCGAGCGGGCATCGATGGTGAGGATCACCGAGCGGGGCCTGGCCGCCGCCGATATCGCGGCCCTGGAACATTCGCTTGGCCAGATGGCAGTCGCTACCCGGCAACAGGAATGGCGGGACGTGGTCGCGGCCGACCTGCGCTTCCACGAACTCATCGTGGGCGCCGCCCGAAGTCCCCGCCTGTCGCGCATGTACGCGTCGCTCTTGGGGGAGTCCCGGCTCGGCCTGAACATGCTCGTCGGCAGCTTCGAGGGGCGGGCCGACTACCTCGAGGAGCACCAGCGGATCTTTGACTACTTGGTCGCAGGAGACCGGACCCGGTTGGTCGAGGAACTCGAGTCTCACCTAGGAACAGCCCTGAACACGCTGCACAGACACTATGCGGAGGCCGCGGAACCCCTGCAAAGCCCGTTCGGCGCCGACGCCGAATTGAGTGTGCCTGCTGCCGGGGGCGCACCGAAAGCTCCAGGAGGAAGCAATGACTGACACCCTTACAATCAGCGGGCTCACGGTCGAGCTCGGCCCGCCCGGCTCGCCGCCGATCCTGGACCGGGTCTCGCTCACGGTAGGCCCGGGCGAGATCGTGGCCCTCGTGGGCGAATCCGGATCCGGGAAGAGCATGACCGCGATGTCATTGATGCGCTTGCTGCCACCCGGGGCGCGCATGCGCGCCGACGCCATCAGTCTGGGGGACATCGACGTGCTCCACGCCAGCGAGCACGAGATGAACCACATCCGGGGCGCCCGGATCAGCATGCTGTTCCAGCAGCCCAAGCGGATGCTCGACCCCACCGCCACCGTGGGCGCCCAGGTCGCCGAACCGCTACGCCTGTGCCTTGGTCTGAGCCGGTCGCAGGCGCACGCCCGAGTCATCGAGCTCCTCGCCGACGTCGGCATCGCCGAGCCGGAGCGGCGCGCGCACTCGTACGCCCACCAGCTTTCCGGCGGCATCGCGCAGCGCGTCATGATCGCCATGGCCCTCGCGGGACAGCCCGACGTCCTGATCGCCGACGAGCCAACGACGGCGCTGGACGTCACCGTGGAGGTCCAGATCCTGCAGCTCATCGCGGCGAAGCGGGCGAAGCTGGGCATGTCGGCGCTCTTCGTCTCCCACGACCTCGGAGTCGTCTCCTCCATCGCGGACCGCATCGCGGTGATGTATGCCGGCCGCATCGTCGAGGAGGGTACGACCCGGGAGATCCTCCATTCCCCGCAGCACCCGTACACCAAGGCACTCGTCAAGTGCGCGATGCTCAAGCCGGAGGCAGACGGGTCCTTGTACACGATCCCGGGCGACGCGAACGCTGCCCGGGCGGTATCGCACGGATGCAGGTTCCGAGCGCGGTGCCTCGTCTGCACGGCCGAGCACCTTGAGCAGAAGTGCGAGAGCGAGGAGCCCGAGCTCGCAGGGTGCGGCAGGGCCGAGCACAGCTCACGTTGCTGGGCGACGATCGAGACGAGGAAGGCGAGATGAGCATGCTCCGCACCGCACCGGTCAAGGACACGGCTCAGCCACTCGCCGTCGACATGGTGGCGCTGGACAACGTGGTCAAGCACTTCCGTCTCGCCCGGAAAAAACTGGTCGGCAGCCCCGAGTCCGTCCGTTCGGTCGACGGGATCAGCCTGCGGGTGCGCGCCGGCGAGGTGCTTGGCCTGGTCGGGGAATCGGGTTCGGGCAAGAGCACCCTGGCACGGGTGATTCTTCGATTGCTCCCACCTGACTCGGGAACCGTGAGCATCGATGGCCAGGACGTCTCCCGAGGGGGCAGGGCCCTTCTCAAAAGCCTTCGAGCCAAGGCACAGCTGGTCTTCCAGGATCCCCACGCCGCGATGGATCCGTGCATGACCATAGGCGTGGGCCTCGCTGCGGTCCTGCGTACCCACGGGATAGGCACGAGGGCCGACCGGCGGGCGCGGGTCGTGGCGGCGCTCGCGGAGGTCGGGCTCGATGCTTCTTACCTGGACCGGTACCCGGGCGGTTGCTCCGGCGGCCAGCTCCAGCGCGTTGTCATCGCGCGTGCGCTCCTCACGAACCCCAAGCTCCTGATCTGCGATGAGCCGACGTCGGCCCTGGACGCGTCCGTCCAGGCCAAGGTGCTCAACCTCCTCGCTCGGCTGCGCAAGGACCACCGGTTGACGATGGTCGTGATCTCCCACGACTTGCGGGTGGTCCAGTACGTCAGCGATCGCGTCGCGGTGATGTACCTCGGCCAGATCGTGGAGACGGCGGACAGGGAGGACCTGTTCCAAGGATCGCTGCACCCCTACACCATCGCACTGCTCTCCGCGGCACTGGCTACCGACGAGAAACATCCGGAGCAGCTAGTGGCGGCCGGGGAGCCTCCATCGCCGATCAACCCACCGGCAGGATGCCGGTTCAACTCCCGGTGCCCGCTCGCCACCGAGCAGTGCCGCACAGAGATGCCGGCGCTGCTCGAAGTCGCCCCTGGCCACGAGGTCAGGTGCCATCGATGGACCGAGTCGCGCGCACTGCTGATCCAGACCCAGGAGCCCACGATGTGACTCACCGTCCCGCCTTCCGCTAGACCCCATCCCCGACAGCCGGCCCCCGAGAGGAACGGCAATAGCCAAATGCGAAGAGTCGGATCGCGACCATCACGATATTCATCCGAGAACGGAGAACTAAGAACATGAGCATTGAAACTGTCATCTTGCATCACGAGCCTCAGGGAACAGGCCTTGCGGCAAAACTGAACTGGCTCCGGGCCGGCATACTCGGTGCCAATGACGGCATCGTCTCAGTTGCCGCGGTCGTCGTCGGCGTCGCAGGCCTTACAACGGAGACTGGTCCCATCCTCGCTGCGGGTATGGCCGCCGTCGTGGGCGGCGCCATTTCGATGGCCCTCGGTGAGTACGTCTCGGTCAGCAGTCAGAGCGACAGCCAGAAGCAACTCATCGAGAAGGAGACCCGGGAGCTGCGTGAGCAGCCGGAGGAGGAATTCGCTGAGCTCGTGGGGATGTACCTGTCGAAGGGGCTGTCCCAGGAGACAGCATCGAGGGTCGCCCGGGAGCTTACGGAGACGGATCCGCTGCGCGCACACCTCGACATCGAACTTGGAATCGACCCTGACGAGATCGTGAGTCCGTGGCATGCCGCCATCGCGTCGGCGGTCTCGTTCCTGCTTGGCTCGATCCTCCCGATACTCTCGATCCTCCTGGCCCCCGCAGCGGTCCGTGTCCCGCTGACATTCGCGACGGTCCTCATCGCCCTCTTCCTTACCGGATGGGTCGGCGCGTGGATCGGCGGCGGCTCCAGGCTCAGGGCCTCGAGCCGCGTCGTCGTGGGAGGCGCCCTCGCACTGGCCGCGACGTTCGCGATCGGAAGCCTCCTGGGCACCACGGGTATTGCCTAAACATCGAACAATCAAGAGGAGCGCGCATGAAGCAGGAAGATCGGGTCGTCGTGGTTGGGTCCGGGATAGCCGGTGCGGCATGCGCCGCGACGCTGCGGGAAGGAGGGTACGACGGCGAAGTCACAGTCGTGCGCGGCGAGGACGCCCTGCCGTATAACCGCACGGCCGTGAACACGAAGATGTTGTCCACGGCAGTCTCCCACCTTGAGTTGACCCTGCCGGAGGCGCGGACACCCGACGTCGAATGGCTCTCGCCGGACGAGGCTGCGGCATTGGACCCCGTGCGCCGGGAGGTGGGGCTTGCCAGCGGCAAGGTGCTTCGATACCGCTCCCTCGTGATAGCCACCGGCTTGCGCGCGCGGTCCTGGCCGCGGAGCGCCTGTTCGATGCCGGACCGAGTGGTGACCCTGCGCACCTCGGAGGACGCAGCACGCATGAGGTCGCTGCTCGGCTGGGCCGGCAATCACCTTCGGCGCTCTGGGCGCGTGATCATCCTGGGTGCAGGGCTGACCGGAGGGGAAACGGCTAGCCTGCTCAGTGGCGCCGGAGCGGAAGTGGACCTGGTCGCGAGGCAGCCGGTACCCATGTCGGACCGGCTCGGCCGCAATGCGGCCGCGTGGCTCCTGGACCGCCACAACGAGCACGTGCACACGCACATGGGGCGCACGGTCACCGGCTGCAGCGTCGGTGAGGACGGGGTCATGGTCCGCCTGGATGACGGACACCGACTGACGGGCGACCTGCTCCTGTTGGCGGTGGGCAGCCTCCCGAACACCGAATGGCTCCAGGGCAGCGGGCTTGACGTGGAGGACGGGGTGGCCGTCGACCCTTCGCTGCGGGCGCTCGGGGCCGAAGGGGTCTACGCGGCGGGGGATGTGGCCAGGGTCGCGACAACTGCGCGAGCCCGACGCACCGAGAACTGGGCCAGCGCTCTCGCCCAAGGCCGGCACGCGGGTCGCTCGGTCCTCCACGACCTCGGCCTGGGCGAGGCGCTCGGGCCGTTCTCGGACCTGCCGGTCTACACAAGCAAGATCTACGGGACAAAGCTGACCATGCTGGGGGAGACCGGCGCCGCCCTGCACCAGACCCCTATCCCCGGGGATACCCCGGTTCCGCTGACGGTGTTCACCGACGAGCGGGAATGCCTCCGGGGGGCCGTCGCAGTTGGCGTCGAGCAGCTGGAGGACTCGCTTGTCGAGGCCATCCGGGACCGGATTCCGCTCAGCAGCCTGCTTACCGCGGCCGCCGTCGGCAAGGTTCACCGCTAGGCTCCGTCGCGCAGCCCGCCTTCAGAAATCCGCAGGCCGGCCTGGGCCACCAGTTCGGCCAGCCATGGGCGATGCCCTCGATGAAAGACCATCCCAGGTGGAAGTCCCTGCACGGTGGGAACCGAATCTGCAATGTCGATGGTTACCCGGCCGCCCGCCATAGGCGCGTTGGTGATATGCAGGTCGCCGTAGGAAGGCGGCAGCTTCGGGTCCATCCAGAACCCGCCGCGGGAAACATGGGTGTCGTATCTCATCAGGCTCGTCACTAGTTGGATGGGTGAAGTCGCTGCCCACGCCTGGGGCGAGCATGCAGTCGGATAGGGCACGGGTTGGCTGTACTGGTCCCGGCTGAATCCGCAAAAAAGCTCCGGAAGGCGGCCTTCCGAGTAGTCAGCGGCTTCAAACAGGGCGGACGCAATCCGTTGAGCCTCTTCGACGAATCCGTAGCGCATCAGGCCGGCGGCAATGACGGCGTTATCGTGCGGCCAGACGGAGCCGTTGTGGTAGCTGGCAGGATTGTAGGCGCCCATGTCGCTGGCCAGGGTTCGCACGCCCCAGCCGCTGAACATCTCAGGGGACATCAACCGTTCGGCGACCAGCGGCGCTTTGTCCTCGTCTACGAGGCCCACCCAAAGGCAGTGCCCCATGTTCGAGGCGCAGGCATCCACTTGCCGTTTGTTGCCGTCCAAAGCTATGGCGTAGTACCCGCGATCGGGCATCCAGAACTGCTCATTGAACCGTGCCTTCAACCGGGCAGCCAGATCGGCGAGTTCGGTCGCCAAAGCTGCGTCTCCGTCGTCGTAGGCAATCCAAGCTCGTGCCATGTACGCGTCATAGACGTAAGCCTGAACTTCGCAGAGCGCGATCGGCGGTTCTGCGAGGGTTCCGTCGGCGAAGTTGATCCCGTCCCAGGAGTCCTTCCAGCCCTGGTTGATCAAACCCCGGTCGTTGAGGCGCTCGTACTCGACGAAGCCGTCGCCGTCCCTGTCTCCGTAGTCCCGGATCCAATCCAAAGCCCTGTCCGCGTGGGGGAGCAGGGCGGCGATGGTGTCCTTGGCAAAGCCCCAACGGCTGACCGAGCCCAAGACCGTCACGAACAGCGGTGTCGCATCGATGCTGCCGTAGTAGATGGACTTGCCTCCCAGGGCCAGGCTGCTGGAGACGTCCAGCCTCACCTCATGCAGGATCTTGCCGGGTTCCTCCTCTGTCACCGGGTCGACCACCGCCCCCTGCCGGTCCGCCAATGTCTGCAGCGTGCCAAGAGCCAAAGATGGATCAACGGACATGGCCATTTCCGAGGCCCAGAGCGAGTCCCGGCCGAACAGCGTCATGAACCATGGAGCACCGGCTGCCACGACGATCCTCTCCGGGTGGGTGGGGTCCTCGATGCGAAGGGCGCCAAGATCGTCGTAGCTTCGCCGCAGCGTCCGTTCGATGGAGTGGTTGCCCATATGGAGAACGGGGATCTTGGCCACCCATTCCTGTCTGCGGCGGTCGCTGCGTGAGAGTTCGCCGACGGCGGGATGAACCACAGTTGCCGCCGGCACCATTCCGTCATGCACTGGCGCGACGGTGAGCACCGTTTTCCATTGGCCACGTGGCGGAATCGTGGTGCGATACGTCAGCGCATCCGGGGCGACATCCGCACCTTCGGACTTGATGACGACGGCCTTGCGGATGTCCTGCCAACTTGCACGGATGGTGAGTTCATGTTCGCCCAGCTCGCGTGATTCGCTCCATTGGCGCTGGATCCGGGCTTCCTTCACCTCGAACACGTCCGCGAAATCGGAACCTACGCTGAACGAGATCGAGCATTCTGCTGGCTCCATGGAGTGGTTGTGCACCGTGACATGCTCCAGGATTCCAACGCCGACTTCACGAATGCGCTCCACGATGAGCGGACTGTCCCCATATCCTTCCGACTGGACAATACGGCCTGCAAAAACGGCCCGGTAAGGCTCCTTGGTCTGGGCTGCCAGGGGCTCCAATGGTTGGCCGTTGATGGTCAGGTACCAACGCGACAGGATGCGGGTGTCCTGGACGAACACCCCGTGCGGTGAATCCGGATGGATGTCCCCGTTGGGCAACGAGATGCAGAACGACGTACCTTCCACGAGGGTTACCGTCCCGGCGCCGAGCGGGCCGGCGGCCGTGTCAGCATTCCATCCAGCCATTGTTGGCTCCTTCAAGAACCCCGTGTCAGGCAGCCCCGGCCTTTCGCCTGGCGCTGACCGTCCCTCCTGCATCCTCACACCGACGCTACTCCTGCGCGCGGATGCGGGCCAGAGAGGTCGGGGCAGGCGCCGCGCCTGACCGGGACATTTTCCATCTCAGCCCTATCGTCGATTGTTGACAATTGCTAAGGTTAAGTTTGTGCTCTTCCGAAGACGGGAGGCACTTTCGAAGGGCGCAGTCCCAGAAGGAGTAACAATGGTCAAGGCCACTGTCATGAGCGATGCAAACACAACGAACCCGGGCGAGCACAGCCCCAAGGCAACGTCCAGCACCCCGGGGCAGACGGAGGTGTCGTTGCGTCTTTGGGCCCGCGAAGGGCTGAAGACGGGCATCTGGGAGGTCACTCCGGGAACGTTCGCGAGCACCCGGCCGGGCTATGACGAGATCTGCCAGATCCTGAGCGGCACAGCGACCATCACGGAAGAAGACGGAAGCAATTTCGAAGTCGGTCCGGGTTCCCTGTTCGTCACGCCTGCAGGGTGGCGGGGTACCTGGGAGATCCACGAGACCCTCCGGAAGATGTGGGTTGTGATTGACCTTCCCGCCTAAGTAGCCGCGGCCTGGTCGAACGGAAAAGCGCCCCCGGGACAGGAGCAACTGTTCCGGGGGCGCCGGCGGGCGGCGCCCCATCCCATCAAATCCTTTGCCAACATGACTTGGTTTCATCGCCATTTGTTCGCTAAATCGTCAACTGTAGACAACAGGATGAACGTCATGAACTATCACCTCACTGCCTCCGCGATCGCCTATACCATCCCTCCGCTTTGGCAAATGCTGTCCCTATTTGGCTACTTCGTCGGCCTGTCCGGGGCCATCGGCACCACAGTGACGTACGCGACGGTGGTACGCCCGGCACTGCGAATACCAGGCAACGAGGGTGGCGATGTCGAGACGCTGCGTCGCCGGACCGCGACCTCGCTGGCGTGGGCCGGGGTCCTGCTGGCCGTCACCGCCTACTTCCAGCTCGCAGCGTTCGTGGCCCAGTCAGGCAATGGCACGCCGTATGGCGATGCCCTGCAACCCGGACTGATATGGGCCTTCATGAGTGCGCCCGCGAAGCCGGGAAACTGGGTTTCGGGGGGCACGCTCTTCCTGGTGCAGAGCCTCATCGTCGTCCTGACCTCCGCCCTGCTGATCGCCCTCTTCAGCCCACACGCACGGCGCCGCTTGGACAGGCTCGCGCTGCCCGCGTTGCCCCTTGCCCTGGCGGCGGCGCTGATCAGGCTCGTACCACCGGCCCCCTTCGCAACCACGGACGCCCTTCTCAACAAGGTCTTCTTGCAAACTCACATTGTCAGCGGCTGCACGTGGCTCGGCGGTCTGGCCTTGCTCGTCGTGCTTGCTGGCACCCGTCGCAGTCTGAGCGAACGCGCCGGCCTGCTGTGGGCGGACATGTGGCGGCGGTTCGGCTTTGTCGCATTGACAAGCGTCGGAGCGGTACTGATCTCCGGCCTGTGGCTGACCTGGCAGCACATCGGCAGCATCCAGCAGCTGTGGACCACGACCAACGGACTGATCCTGCTGGTCAAGATCGTTCTGGTATTTGGAATGATCGCCGCCGGCGCCGTGAACTCGTTCTGGCTGATGCCACGCATCGCCCTGGCCCGTGAGGCCGACCCGGCCGCCTCCCTCGTACACTTGACCCTGCGTCACTTCCCGCAGGTCGTCTGGACCGAGGTCGCCCTCGGTGTAAGCGTACTGACCGCCATCACCTTCTTCAACGGGTCGGCCCGCGCCGAGGCGATGGGCCAAGGTGCCCCGCCCGTTGACCCCAGCCTCATCACAGCAGGCGTTGTCCTCTCCCTCACGCTGGCGGCTTCCCTCTACGCCTCGGCGAAGGCCTCGGATGCCCTGGCCAGACGCCAGGTCACCGCCCATGCGGCTACCGCCACGGCCCGCGGCTAGGACCCGTCAGTCATGTGTCTGCCTGAGTGCGGGGGATGCTGGTCGAACCCCGTGTGATGAGCCGGGTCGCGAGCTCAATCCTTGGCCCGTCCGTGTTTGGGTCGATGCCTTCTCGCTGATTCGTCAAGCGCAGGAGCATGCGAAAGGCGGTGGCTCCCATTTCCTGAATGGGCTGCCTGACCGTCGTCAGTTGCGGTGTCGCCCAAGTCGCTTCTGGCACGTCATCGAATCCGACCACGCTGACGTCCCCGGGGATGTCGAGGCCGAGGTAGCGCACCGCGTCGTAGACGCCGAGGGCCATCATGTCCGATGCCGCGAAGATGGCGGTCGGCCTGTCCTCCCGGCCCAGGATGTCGACGGCGAAATCGCGTGCCTCGTCGCGGTTCCAATCAGCAGCACCGATTAACCGAGGCTCGACGTGCAGGTCCGTGGCCGACAGGGCAGAACGAAAACCGTCGAGGCGCGCCCGACTATAGAGGTGATTCTTCACCCCTCCGATGAGGCCGAAATGCTTGTGCCCCAGGCTTAGAAGGTGCTCCGCCGCAATCCGTCCACCTTCCCAGTTCGCCACGCCCACGCTCGCGGCACTGCGAGGGGCAGGGCTCATCGGGTCGATGAGGACGACCGGTATGCCAGCCGCGTCGAGTGCGCTCAGCTGCGTCGACGTCGGATCGACCAGGACGACGATGGCTCCGGTTGAGGGGCGGCGCAGGAGGCGGCCCACCCAGTCGCGGTCCGGGCGGGCGATGGTGAGGACCACGTCGCAGTCCGCGACCGCCGCGGCTTCTTCGACGCCGGTGAGGATGCTATTTGGCCAGGAACCACCGATGTTGCTCACCACAAGGTCGACAAGGCGAGGCGCGTTCGCGGGCAGCCGGCCCACAGCTTGTGATCGCTTGGTCTTCGCGTAACCCATCTCCTGTGCGATCCGGACCACGCGCTCGCGCGTTGCGAAGGACACGTCTGTTGCTCCGCGGAGAACCTTTGACACTGTCGGTGTGCTGACGCCGGCCGCGGCTGCCACGTCGGCCAAGGTCGGGTTCTTGCCATCCGCCGCTGGACTGTTGTTTTTGCGCAAAAAAATTATCCTTTGATCTCCGAATGGCGATATGTATACTCACTCTGCGCAAAACGATAATCGAAAATTGCGCAACTTTTCAATATTCGATGACCCGGTGTCGGGTCAAGGAGGAAAGTCGATGGAGACTTCACGTCTTACTACATCAAGGCGGGGCTTCTTGGGCCTTGTCGGAGGCGGCGCGGCCGTCGCCGCTCTTGCGGCTTGCTCGACCGGGGGCGGTGGCGGTGGGGCAAGCGCCAGCTTGAAGTTCTGGAACATGCCCTGGGGAACTCCGGCGTTCAACACGCTCGACAGCAAGATCACCCTTGGCTACAAACCGGAGTCGGGGCTTCCTGCGGCGACATATCAGGCGATCCAGTGGGCAAACTTCAACCAGACCTTCTCGTCTGCCCTCGCATCGAAGACCGGGCCGGCCATCTCCTCGGGCGGCGGAACCCAGGCTTTCCAGTTCGCCAAACAAGGCTTCATCGCTCCCGCGGACGGCCTCATCGAGAGCTGGAAATCCAATGGCATCTACGATGACTTCCTCCCCGGAGTCCTCGACACGATGAAGACCGACGCCGGATACGTCGCCGTTCCGTACAACCTTGACATGCGGGTGAATTGGTACAACAAGGAGCTACTCGAAAAGGCGGGCGCGACTCCTCCCACCGACTGGCAGTCCTACCTCGACGCCGCAGCCGCTCTCAAGAAGATCGACGTGTACGGGTTCGCGGCCAACGGCAACGCCAGCGGCGGTAACGCCTTCCAGATGATCGTGGGCCTGATGATCAACAACGGTGGCGGCATCTTCGACGAAGAGCACAAGCCGAACCTGGTGACCGCCGCGAACATCGAAGCTCTCGAGTTCGTGCGCGAGAACATCAGCAAGGGCTACATGGACCCGGCAGCCATCAGCTACACGGCCACGAACGCGAACTCGCAATGGAAGGCCGAGAAGTTCGGCATGGGCTTCGACGTCCCCAACCTCGCGGCAAACGTCGGGGGAGCAGCAGCATCCAAGTTGCTTGTCAGCGATCCGCTCACTGGCGCCAGCGGCAAAAAGGGCGCGCTGTATTTCCCGAACAACATCATGATGTACAAGAACACGCCCAGCCAGAAGGGTTCGGAGGCGTTCATGACCTACTACTACCAGAACATGAAGGCCCTGTGGACCCAGAACACCGGTATCGGCCTTCCGGTTCTGAAATCAATCGCGGCGACCCCGGAATTCCAGTCGGACCCAAACGCAGTCAAGATCGTCAAGATGTGGCAGCCCATCGCCAAGACCTGGGCAGCGCCCGGCGGAACCGCCCTTTTCTCGAACATTTCTTACGTCGACAGCACGCCCGCCATCTCCGACTTCGGCCAGAACGTTCTCTCAGGCAAGGCTCCGAAGGACGCCCTGACCACATTCCAGGCCACGTTGACGTCGCTCATCAAGGACTGATCCATGACATCCACGAGCATCGCCGAGAGCGTCAAACGTGCACGCCGTGGGGTCGGACCGGCCGGGGCGGGACGCAAGCCCGGTCCGGCGCCCGCCGGTCGGGCCAGGAAACGGTTTACACCGCGTACCTGGACTCTCATAGCATTCGCAGCACCATCGCTCATCCTCCTCCTGCTCCTCAACGTCTACCCGCTCGTCTATGCCTTGATTCAAGCACTCCATGACGGCACCCTTCTCGACACCGGGCCCTTCGTCGGATTGAAGAATTTCGGCGACGTCCTCGCCCAGCCCTCGTTCTGGTCGGCGACGTCCTTCACCGTCGTCTTCACGATTGTTGGCGTGTTCGGCTCCTGGCTCGTCGGACTCGCGCTGAGCCTGCTGCTTCGCACCCACATCCCTGCCGGCGGGCTGTTCAAGGTACTGCTTCTCCTGCCGTGGATCGTTCCCACGGTGGTCTCCGCCACGTCGTGGAACTGGCTGGTTGCAACACCCCAGAGCCCGCTTCCGGTGATCGCTGAGCGTCTAGGCTTCGGAAACGTGCTCTTCCTGGCAGACCCGGTGCTTGCGCAGGTGGTCGTCTGCCTCTTCAAAGTGTGGATTTCGTTCCCGTTCATGATGATGATGATGTCCTCGGCTCTCGCCTCAGTCGACACGAACGTCTACGAAGCGGCGAAGGTCGACGGGGCGACAGGGTGGCAGTCGTTCCGGCTGATAACACTCCCGCTGATTGCGCGTACGACGTTTGTGTCGTGGATTCTGATGACGATCTTCTGCGTCAACGACTTCCCGACGATCTTCCTGCTCACCGGCGGGGGTCCGGCACATGCGACGACGTCGCTCGTCCTCCTCGCCTACCTCACCGTCTTCCAGAACTTCCAGACCGGGCCGGGCGTCGCCATCGCGTTCCTGATGACGTTCGTCCTCGTGGTGATCTCGGTTGTTCTTTACCGCCAGATCCGAAAGGTCAACGTCGAATGATAACGACCAGTGCTCCCCAAGAAGACGTCCGGACGGGACCCCAGGACAGGAGCGGGACTCCGGCCGGCCGCCAGACCTCACAGGACATCCGCCAGAGAGGCAAGTGGCCCCGCTTCATCTTGATCCTTCTCATGACCGCCGTCGTGCTGGTCCCGATTGTCGCCGTCTTCGGACTGTCGCTGACACCGTCACTCGGCTCCAACGCAGAAGGTCTCACCTTCGAGAACTTCGGGAACATCTTCACGCAGACGGCCGTCCTGACCTGGCTCGGCAACAGCCTTGTCATCACCGCCTTCACGGTCGTTGTCGCCGTCGCGGTCGCGGCTCCCGCCGGTTACGTTCTGTCCAGGGCCCGCAACCGGCTCGTGTCGGGATATTCGCTCATCCTGTTCGTCGTGCAATCCCTGCCTGTCGTCACGTCGGCGATCCCGCTCTTCATCTTGTTCGCGAACCTTGGGTTGGTCGACAGCCTCTTTGGCGTCGTGATCATCTACGTCGGTGCCACGATGTCGGTCGCCATCTGGATGATGGCCGCCTACTACGACTCCATCCCCATCGCTCTCGAAGAAGCCGCCTGGATAGACGGTGCCTCGATCTTCGGTTCGTTCACCCGCATCGTCCTCCGGAACTCCCTGCCGGGCGTCCTCTCAACCGCGATCTTCTCGTTCCTCCTGGCCTGGAACGACTACCTCATCGCCGTCGTGTTCCTCCGGTCCGACCCGAATTACACCCTTCCGGTCGGTTTGGAATCCTTCTTCCAGCAGAACGCCACCAACTGGGGCCTCGTCATGGCGGTCGCCGTCGTGATGATGCTCCCGCCGATTATCCTGTTCGCGTTTCTCAACAAGCACTTCTCGGTCGGCGGAATCGGCGGGTCGCTTTCCAGCCGCTGAGCGACGCCCGCAAGAACGCATCAACGAACTATGTCGCATGGCGGCAGCAAGGAAAACATGAGTACCCCTGATCCAGGATTCACGACCAAAACCGCACTCGTCGTGCGCGGCGGTTGGGACGGGCACCAACCCGTCGAGGCCACAAACCTCTTCATCCCGTTCCTCGAGGCGCGCGGCTACACGGTCCGCGTGGAGGAATCACCCGCAGTCTATGCTGACAGCTCCTACATGCCCTCGGTCGACCTCATCGTCCAGTCGAACACGATGACCTCGATCGAGAAGGAAGAGTTCGAAGGCCTCCGATCAGCCGTCGAAGCGGGAACGGGACTCGCAGGCTGGCATGGCGGCATCGCCGACTCCTATCGCAACAACTCCGACTATCTGCAGTTGATCGGAGGCCAGTTCGCTGCGCACCCCGGCAAAGCCCCCGAAGAGCTCACCGGCGAGCAGGCTGACAATTATCGCCCTCACACCATCAACTTGACCGAAGCTGCAGCCTCGCACCCCATCACCGAAGGCATCGGCGACTTCGAGCTGACCACTGAGCAGTACTGGGTACTCCACGACGACTACAACGACGTGCTCGCGACCACCACCCAAGCCGTCCGGCCCTGGGATCCGTGGAACCGCGAAATCACCTCACCCGCCATCTGGACTAGGCAGTGGGGCGAGGGCCGCATCTTCGTCTCTACTCCCGGTCACCGTGTCGACATCCTCGAGAACCCGAACGTCAAAACCATCATCGAAAGGGGACTGCTGTGGGCGTCCCGCTAACCGTCGGAGTCATCGGCGTCGGAAAGATCAGCGAACAGTACTTCGAAAGCCTCCCGAAGTTGCCCGGTCTCAAGCTCGTCGCTGTCGCAGACATCAACGAAGAACGAGCGCACGAGGTGGCGGCCGAGCAGGGCATCGAAGCCCTGACAGTCGATGAACTCCTTGCCGACGACCGAATCGACTCGATCATCAACCTGACCATCCCCGCCGCGCACGTCGAAGTCGGGACGCGGGCGCTCCACGCCGGCAAGCACGTCTTTGCCGAGAAGCCCCTCGCGCTGTCCCCGGAAGAAGCCCTCCCCATGCTGGAGCTTGCCGACTCTTTGGGACTTCGAGTCGGGAGTGCCCCCGATACGGTCCTCGGCACGGGCGTCCAAACTGCCCTGCAGCTGCTCAACGCAGGTGCCATCGGCGCACCGGTAGCGGCGCAAGTTCACTGGTCCGCACCCGGACACGAACGCTGGCACCCGTCACCCCTCTTCTACTACCAACCCGGCGGCGGCCCATTATTCGATATGGGTCCCTACTACCTGACCAGCCTTGTCATGTTCTTCGGACCCGTCGTCCGCGTATCGGGAGTAGCCAAAAGGTCCGACCGTGCGCGAACCGTCGAGACCGGCCCCCTGGCCGGCACGCCGATTCCCGTCGAGATCGACACCCATGTCAGCGCGATCCTCGAGCACGCGAACGGGGTGACCACCACGATCACGGTCAGCTTCGAAGTCTGGGCCACGCGGACACCGCTCTTCGAGATCTACGGCACCGATGGCACCATCGCCGTCCCCGACCCGAACCGATTCTCCGACCCCGTCGAACTGATGACCCGGGAAGAACTTGAACGGCGTGAGGCGCCAACCTCCGCTGGTTACGAGGATGCCGGGCGCGGTTACGGCCTCGCAGACATGGCCAGAGCCATCGAGACAGACCGCCCACATCGGGCCTCCGGACGGGTAGCGTTCCACGTCCTCGAGGTCATGGATGCCATCACGCGCGCGAGTCAAGAGCGTCGGGTCATTGAAGTGGACAGCACGGTCGACAGGCCGGACGTCGTGCCCTTTGGTGCGGCACCCGACACCTGGTAGCCGCGCGGATCGCGCATGGCGCCCCGCGCCCTCGGGGTCAGGACCGGCCCTCTTCCGGCTCAACGTCCGGAAATCTAGCTAAATCTACTCATAGACTTTGGAGAATTTCGACCATGGCATCCTCGCCCCGGCTCGTCGTCAACCTGGACATCGCGGGCCCCACCATCAGCCGTCACGTCTACGGCCATTTCGCTGAACACCTTGGCCGTTGCATTTACGGCGGCTTCTGGGTGGGGGAGGACAGCGGTATCCCCAACACCCGGGGCATCCGGAATGACGTCGTGGAAGCCCTGCGCGAACTCCGGATCCCCAATCTGCGCTGGCCGGGCGGCTGCTTCGCCGATGAATACCATTGGCGTGACGGCGTCGGACCCCGTGAGCAGCGCCCGCGCATGGTCAATTCCCACTGGGGCGACGTCGTCGAGGATAACTCCTTCGGTACTCATGAGTTCATGGACCTCTGCGAAATGCTCGGTGCGGACGCCTACGTCAACGGCAATGTGGGTTCCGGCACCGTCCAGGAAATGAGCGAGTGGATCGAATACCTCACCCGCGCCGATGATTCACCCATGGCCGCCCTCCGACGGCAGAACGGCCAGGACGAGCCCTGGAAGGTCCCTTTCTTTGGCATCGGCAACGAGCCCTGGGGGTGCGGCGGCCACTTCCGCGCTGAGGCCTATGCAGATGTGGCCCGGCAGTACAGCACGTTCGTCCGTTCCCACAATGGCAACGAGGTGTACCGGATCGCGGCCGGTGCCAACGCCGATGACGTGGCCTGGACCAAAGCCCTGATGGAGGCTCTCCATGACAAGGGTGGCGTGGACCGCAAGGCGTTCCCATACCAAGGCATTTCCCTGCATTACTACACAATGTCCGGCCACTGGGACGCGAAGGGCTCTGCCACTGAATTCAGCGAGGAGGAGTACTGGAAGACCGTCAAGGCAGCCCAGCATATCGAGACCCTGCTGAGCGCCCACTCCACCATGATGGACGTCTACGACCCGCACAAAGCGGTGGGGCTGGTCCTGGATGAGTGGGGCACTTGGTGGGACGTGGAGCCCGGCACCAACCCCGGCTTCCTGTACCAGCAGAACACCGTCCGCGACGCCCTGGTGGCGGCCATCCATTTCGATTCCTTCCACCGCCACGCGGACCGCCTGGTCATGGCCAACATCGCCCAAACCGTGAATGTCCTGCAGGCCATGCTGCTCACCGATCCGGAGAGCGGCGCCCTGGTCAAGACCCCCACCTTCCACGTCTTCGCCATGAACGCAGGCCACCAGGACGCCGCGGTGCTGCACACGTACGTGGACTCCGGCGCTTCGTATGAGCTGGATGGTGCCCAGCTCCCGACATTTACTGCGTCTGCCAGCACGAAGGACGGCCAGGTGCTCATCTCCGTGGCCAATCTTGGGCTGGAGGATGAGAGCGAGGTGGTCCTGGATCTGCGCGGCGGCCGGCTGGAGCACGTGGAGGCCTTGGTGCTCAGCGGTGACAGCGTCGCAGCGTTCAACGCGCCGGCGCACCCCTACGCCGTCGCTCCCCGTCCTCTGGAGGTGAAGGAACGCGACGGCCAGCTGGTACTCCGCCTGGCGGCCCACTCGTTCTCGACGGTTCGCGGCACACTGGCCGGTCAGATGCCCTGATTGGGCCCCCGTTAGCAGTCCAGCGTCTATGCGATAGCTAATTGGTTTTCTTGCGTCCAGTTTTCCCAGTAGCGTTTCGGCGTCATGCCGTTCAGGGATCCGTGGGGCCGTTCATGATTGTAGATAGCTTTCCATTCCTCGGCCA
>NZ_JBFTOG010000028.1:0-73176 GCF_056397865.1 Arthrobacter sp. 05L417 | reverse complement strand
CTACGAACGACACCCCGGAAGATTCCGCCAACGACCCGCCACACCGGCCCCCGCCACACACGCCGGGATCAACCTCCCGCAGACCAAAACACCCCAAAAACCAGCCCAGTGACTCCACACAGCTTGACAACTTTCGGCTCGCTCACCTTTGGCGCCCTTTCGACAAACGCTCGCTCACCTTTGGCGCCCTTTCGACAAACGCTCGCTCACCTTTGGCGCCCTTTCGACAAACGCTCGCTCACATCTCGCGTTGGCTCCAAGGATGAATCCGCTGGCTTCCGGGTGGAGATCGAACGCCGGAGCGCGGAATCGGCGGTCCCGCGTGCTTGGCCGTGGATAGGGTGGCTGACATGGAACAGACACTGAAAGTTGTACGGCATTGGGGCGCCCCTGCGGCGGCCGTCATTTTCTTCGCACTGTGGTGCGTGGCGGAACTGGGATTTATGGCGGCATGGCTTCCCCATTGGGCCGAATTGTGGAAGCTTATTCTGTCAAGATTTTCGATACTGATCTTGACCACCTTCGCCATTGCTGTCTCGGCATGGCGACCCGCGCTCTCTCTGGGATTCACGGCCGTCTTGCTAATGGGTCAGTTGGTGTACTTCATCCCGGAGCCTGATTCCAATGATTGGGCGATTTACTTGGGCTCATTCATTGCCTTGGGGTTTTCGATGTGGACTGCGAGGGGTCGTCTGCAATTTGTTGTCGCCGGGAGCAACGTGGCTTTCGCCGGTGTAATGGTTTTCATGATGTTGTCGTGGCGCTACGGGCAGGGCGTTGGCTGGTTCCGCCCGTTATTTATGGGCGACAGATTCGCCCTGGCCAACAACGGCTGGCAGGTCTTCTCGTTCCTTTTCCTCATCGCAGCTGGTTGCGCCGCAGCGGGCCTCGCCCTGCGCCTTTACGAAGAACGCGGAAGTCTTTTCAAAGCCCGGAACCTCGTCCAGGCAAACCTCAAGGAGACCGAAGTCGAGCTGGTCGTGGAGCAGGAGCGCACACGGATCGCCCGGGATCTCCACGACGTCTTGGCGCATTCGCTCGCAGTGATCGCCGCGCAAGCCGACGGCACCCGCTACCTCAGCCAAGACCAACCCAAGGCAGTGCTCGACGCTTTGGAGAACATCGCGGTATCGGCCCGCCACGCATTGGTGGACGCCCAGCGCGTCATTGAAGGAGTGCGCGACGACGGCCTGGTAACTCCGCAGCCCCGGCTCACCGACGTCGGGCCTCTTGTCGAGCGGATGCGGCAGGGGAGCCTCAAGGTCCAGCAGAGCGAAACCGGAACCCCGGTGGACCTTGGCGCGGGCCAGCAACTCGCCGTATTCCGGATTGTGCAGGAGTGCTTGACGAACGCCCTCAAGCACGGAGGACGCGGCACGGCCGTGCGCCTTCACTTCGACTGGAGCGGCCCAGGGCTGACCATGCACGTTGCTTCGGAATTGCCGGCGTCCGTTTCGATTGGGGGGACGGACGACGGCGGTGCCGCCGAGCGCGTGGGGCGCGGCATTCCCGGAATGCGCGAGCGTGCGCATCTAGCCGGAGGCTGGCTCAGTTCCGGGCCCGACGGCGAGCAGTTCCGCGTGACGGTCTTCATCCCCTATGGATCGCGCCCGGCAGCGCTCCTTCCGGAAGGTGGGGCGGAAGAGGAGGGTGTTTCGTCCGCCAAGGGGCTGGAGCAGGAGCCGGCGCTGGCTCTCGAGGGCGCCTCGCCGTCGTCGGGCCCTGAGCGGGGAAGCATCGGACGTGGCTGAAACACCCATCACGGTTGCCTTAGTGGACGACCAACCACTGTTCCGTTCCGGCATCCGCATGCTGGTGCAGAGCCAGGCGGACATGGACATGGCCTGGGAGGCCGACGACGGCGAACAAGCCGTGATGCTCGCGGCCGAGCAGCGGCCAGACGTCATGCTGATGGACCTTCGGATGCCCGTGCTGGATGGAGTCGAGGCCACGCGCCGCATCACGGAGGAAGCCGATGCGGCGGGAACGGACAAGCCAAAGATCATTGCCCTGACCACCTTCAACAGGGACCAGGCCGTGGTTGAAGCCGTGCAGGCGGGAGCGAGCGGGTACCTGCTCAAGAGTGCGGAACCGGAATTCCTCCTGGCCGCCATCCGAACCGTGTATTCGGGATACTCGGTGATCGCGCCTGGTTCGGTTCACGAGCTCTTCCAGCACGCAGCCAGGACGGTGCCGGTCGCCGGGCCGGACCTCGCCGCGATGGACGAGCTGTCTCCACGCGAGCGGGATGTGTTCCTGCTGGCGGCCAAAGGCTTAGGGAACGCCGAGATGGCGCAAAGCCTGTTTGTCTCCGAGGCCACAGTGAAATCCCATCTGCGCAGTGTCCTCAGCAAGCTGGGGCTGCGCACAAGGCTTCAGCTGGTGGCATTCGCCTACGAACGCAGGCTTCTCGGGTAGGCAACCAGAACGCAAAGGCGACGGCCGCCCGAAAGGGACGGCCGCCGTCGTGCAACTGCAGAGTGTTGCAGAGTCGGGGGCACTACATGGCGCGGCCCTTCGACTCCTCTCTTACATCGCGTCCAAGCCAAATGCCAAGGGCAACCATGACAACACCGAGAACCAGGTGCAGCCAGTCGTCCGCGGCGTTCATGGGCACGAAGTCAGCGCTCATGCTGGACATGGTGATGAGACCGTAGATCCACAGGACGAGGTAGATTGCGCCGCCACCGATCAAGTAACCGCGCGCCATCCTTCCAGTCCTCGCGAAGTACAGGCCTGCTGCGCCGAACAGCAAATGGACAATATTGTGCAGGACGGATACTTGGAAGACTCCAAGAAGCATGGCGCCCGAGTCATGTCCTGCAAAGGCCATGGCGCCGTAATTGCTGGTGATGCCCGGGATAAATCCCAAGACGCCAACAGCCAGGAAAACCCAGCCCAAAACCAGTGCTGTGTTGTGCAGCGTCAGCCCCATCACGTGGTGGTGCTGCGCGGGGTGTGAAGCAGTAGTCATAGCTCCTCCCGATCACGATTTCCATCGGCCCTTCAAATGGAGGGCCGTATCGCGGCAAGGAGTCGGAACCCTGCCGACGGGGATATCATACTCCCGAAAACCCCGGAATAGAGGGGAGAAGCCGGGACATGCGGAGCTAGCATGGTTCTGTGATGCCCAATTCTGCGACGCTTTGTCCTGCGATTCCAGGGCAACCGTGAGTGAGCCATCGGTTCCCGGAGTCCGTGGAGCGATCTTCTGGGACACCAGGGACATCACGCCGTTCCGGAATGGACATGTCCGCACATCGGTGGGTGGACTGGCTGAGGGCTTGAGCGGTGCGATTTGGGGCTTCCTGAAAGGAAAGGCCGCTGGCCGGATCGACGTCGCGGGGGACGTTCCGAGGCTCAAGCGGCTGGCCGGCAAGACCGCCAAATCGGTGTACGACGCGGTCTTTACCAGCACGGAACCGGACCGCCTGATTACCTTGGCGCGCAGCTACCCCGGCTGGGCTGGCCTCTGCTACGTGATTGCCGGGCTGCTTGTGTACAAACACGGTGGATATTTTCGGGCGTCGGAACTGCTGCAGCGGGGCTTGTCCATTCGGATCGACGACGCCGCCAGCCAGTTCTCCGCAAGTTACCTTCGCAGGGTGGTCACGCGGGTCGAGGTAGCGGAGCGGATTGACGTCCCCGTCCTGTTCAGCGAGGAATCCGTGTTCCTTGCCCTCTCGCATTGCTTCCGGGAAACGGGCCAGACGGCAGAGGCCCTGGACGCCCTTGCCAGCTTGCCGCCGTCGTTGCCCACCGCCTTGGCCCGCTGCACTGCGGCGGCAGCGCTCGAGCGGCACGCCGACGTCGTCGCCTGGACGGAGGGGCTGCGCAACACGGACGACCTCTCGGCGGCGCTCCTGCTGATTCGGGCGCAGTCGCTCAGGGTGTTGGGGGAGCGGGAGGCGGCACAGGCCGCTCTCGTGGAGGTACTCCGGAGGAAGAAGACCAGCCTCGCCTTGCGCAATGACGCGCTTACGGACAGGGCACTGTCGAAGCTTGAGGTCAGGCGGCGTCCCAGCCCGCGGCCCTTTGTTGCTGAGCGGGTCCGGCGCGGCAAGCCGGAGGACGCTGAGCCGGATGCCGTCGATGGGATTCGCAAGGACATCGAGGTGCGTCGAATGTGGAACAAGGACTTCGGCGAGCCGGGCGGTTAACGCCGGGACTAACGACGCGCGGTTAGTCCCGAAGCGCGCGGAGGACTCCGCGAATCGAAACCCCACGGCGCCGACAGCATTGCGTCCGTCGCTGCCTCCTCAGAGCGATCCCACCCGGAGGCCGCGTCACCGGAGCAGCGGAAGCAACTGTTCGCCCAACAGAACGACGCCGAGTCCCACCATGATGATTCCGCTCGCAAGGGTCACCACGCGGGCGGCGGAGGGCCTGGACTGCAGCAGCTTTCGCGAAGTCAGGGCCACCACGGTGTAAATGATGCCCGCGAACAAGACGAAGGTGAGGCCCAGTACGCCGGACTGCACCGGCACCGGCAACGAAGCCTCCGGGCTCACGAATTGCGGCACCAGCGCCAGGAAGAACAGCAGACCCTTGGGATTGATGCCGCTCGTGCCCATACCCTGCAGGAAGGTGCGCATCTGGTTTCGGGACTGCCCGACGGCGTCATCCGCACTGAAGCTCGCGCCGCGCCACGAGCGCATGGTGCTCACGCCCAGCCAGAGCAAGTAGCCCGCGCCAGCGACCGTCAACCAGCCGAGAAGCCCCGGAACGCCCGTTAAAAGGGCTGCGAGTCCGGCCACCAGGAGGGCCGTGTGCAGCACGTATCCGCTGCACAGGCCGGCCACAGCGGGGAAGAAGCTGCGCCGGCGCAGGCCTGCGGCAATCGAATATGCCCAGTCGACGCCCGGGGTGCACGCCAAGGTGACAGCGACTATGACGAAGGCGAGAAAAAGCTGGGGATTCATGGTGGCTCCTGGCTGGCGGTTACACCATGAACTTTATGGAAAATCCGCCCATAAGTGTTCCCATTTTTAGCCAGGCTTGCCGAGGTTTCGGTAAGATGTTTGCGTGATTGATGGAATAGATAGAACTATTTTGCGCCACCTCAAAGAGGATGGCCGAATGACTGCCACCGCGCTCGCGGCCAAGGTGGGGTTGACCGTGGCTCCGTGCCATCGAAGGCTGCGGGATCTCGAGGCCTCCGGCGTCATTCGGGGGTACAGGGCAGACATCGATCCGGGTGCGATTGGCCTGGGATTCGAGGCCATAGTCTTTGTGACCCTGCGCCAGGCTGACCGCGCCACGATGTCGGAGTTCGAAGACCGGGTGGCAGCCATTCCGAACATCGTCGAGGCCCAGCGGCTCTTCGGCTCGCCGGACTACCTCCTCCGCGTGATCGCCGCCGATCTCCCGGCCTACCAGCGCTTCTACGACGACCAACTCTCGGCGCTTCCCGCCGTCGAGCGCCTCAACTCGACGTTGGTGATGAAGAACCTGAAGCCGAACGCGGGACCGCCGGTCTGAGTCCGGGTTAAATCACGGAACCGGCCGGGCTTTGGATTCGTTGCCGGGCCACGGTCGGTAGGTATCGGTGGCCGGATCTGGGACCGGCCTAAAATGTCGTAGCCCCCTGGCAGAGTGTTTCCATGGAAGCGATCGGATGCGTCGGTACCCGGCAGGACCTTGGGTCCGGCGGGCTTTTCGTGGCGTCCCATCGTGCCCGGGCGCCGCGCTTTGCCGGGGTTGCGGGCGGGTTTCCGGGCGGGCTGGCCTTCGCAGATCCGCGCGATCTCGGCGGTCGGCAGGCCGTTCTGGACGGGGCCGTGGCGGCAGTGAGGTCGCTGGCCGGCAAGGCGGCCGACGACGTCGGACGGCTGGGTTTCCAAGAGGCCGTCGCGTTCGTGTCCGGGGTTGAGGAACTTTCCCGCACCATGGATTATCTCCAACTGCTCGCCGCTGCAGGGCTGGACAGGGCCCGGAGCGCTGAACCCGCCACCGAGCCGGGCTGGACGACGGGCTGGGCCGCGGAGGCGGATACGGGCCCTGGCGTGGGCTGGACCTCCGAGACCATGGCAGGCCGCATGGACGCGCAGGGTGGTGCCTCCGGCCCGGTGCCGGGTGGGGCGTTGCAGGGCCCAGGGACTGTCAGCCGTGAGGCGGATGCGGCTTCTTCGGTGCGGGGAACCGGGAGCGCTCGTGGCGGAGAGTTCCGGAACACGGCTGAGCATCTGCGTTCGTTGCTGCGGATCAGTGCCGCCGAGGCCAGGCGCCGTCTGGCCCTGGCCCGGGACCTGGTGCCGGGCCGCGGCCTCACCGGACAGACGGTCCCGCCCCGGCACGAAGAAACGGCCGCGGCGCTGGCGTCCGGGGTCATCGGGTCGCGGACAGCCGGGATCATCACGATGGCCGTGGAGAAGGTGCGTCCACTGTGCGGCCCGGAGAAGGCGGCGGAGATGGAACACGCCCTGACCCGCACCGCGCAGGAGAACGATCCGGATTTCCTGGCCAGGGTCGCCCGGCGCTGGGTCGAGGCGATCGACCAGGACGGCCCGGAACCCTCCGAAGAATCCCTCCGCTACCACCAGGGCGCGTTCCTGCGCCGCCCCAAACACGGCCTGCAGCACGTGGAGATCTACGCCACCACCGAACAATACGAACACCTGCTCACCGTCATGAACACCGCCACCAACCCCCGCACCCGCCTACCCGAGGGCACCGGCGCCGGCGTGGAAGGAAACGACCGACCTGCAGATCCGGACAGCGGAAACAATCCGGACGGTGGAAACGAGCCGCTGGAGCGGAGGTCGAGGGCGCAGAAGCTCCTGGACGGTTTGGTCGGCGCCTGCAAGCTCGCCCTGGCCACCGGGTCCCTGCCCGCCACCGGCGGCCACCGCCCGCAGATCATGGCCACCATCGACCACCGCGAACTCTTCACCCAATACAGCCAGGCCCAGCAATCCAAGAACGGGCAGCCCGAGCCCTTCGGGGAAGCTGCGCCGCTTGGAAATGAGCCCACGGGCCAATTCGGGCGCGAGGGTTCCGGCCGGCCGGGGTTTGAGGTTTCCGGCCAGCCCGCCCTGTTCGGCCGCCCCCGGCAGGGCACCGGCACCGGGTTCGGCGGCACCGGGTCCTTCACGTTCACCGGGCCCGTCCCGGCAGCTACGTTGCGCAGACTAGCCTGCGACGCGGACATCATCCCCGTGGTCCTGGGCGGCGAGGGCCAGGTCCTGGACATCGGCAGGGCCTCAAGGATCTTCCCGCCGCAAATCCGCAAAGCCATCACGGCGCGGGACAAGGGCTGCGCCTTCCCCGGGTGCACCATGCCGGCACCGTGGTGCGAGGCCCACCACATCGAGTACTGGTCCCGCGGCGGAGCCACTGGCACCGCCAACGGCACGCTCCTGTGCAGCCACCACCATCACCTGATCCACAAGGAAGACTGGAACATCCAAGTCCAAGCGGGCGTGCCCTGGTTCATCCCGCCACCCCACACCGACCCGGACCGGAAACCCAGAAGAAACCACTACTTCCAGATATGACCTCAGCCTCGCAGCAACCCCGTCGTCCGGTATGGAATCACCTCGCGCAGGAACATGCTAGTGGACGTGCGCACGATTCCCGGGCATAGCCTGATCTCTTCGGATACCCGGTATAGATCATCCGGGCTTGTGGCGACCACGCGGATGATGAGGTCGGTGTCGCCGGCCGGCGCATGGCATTCGAGTACTTCCGGGATGTCGCGCAGGGCAGCGATGGCCTCGTTCAGCCGGCTCTGATCCAACTCCGCACTTACCGCCGCCGCAACGCCGCGGCCCAGTGCTGAGGGCAGCACGCGGCTGCTGTTCGGACGCAAAGCGCCCGACGCCGACATTCGCTCCAGGCGCGACTGGACCGTCCCGCGCGCCAGGCCCAGGCGCTGGGCGAGGACCATGATCGGCACCCGGGGGTCGTCGTCGAGCGCGGCAAGGATCCGCTTGTCCGTTGAATCCAATTCCTGCATCGCTAACGCTTTCTGCCTAGTCGCGGAAGATCCGACTGGTCAGAATGACCAGCCGAAACCCATTCTCCCGCACAATCCCGGCCGAGCAGCCCACCGGCGGGACCAGTTCGCCCCGAGCCATGGTTGCGAATCATTTACATGCCCGTAACGGGAAAGCCTTGACGGCATGAATTTAAAACGCGAAACTCTTCTCATATGTGATTGACGTCTCAAGAAGATCGGCACCCAAGGCGCCGGCTCTTGGGAAGAAACCAAAGGCGAAGAAAATGGCAACAACACTCGAACTGACCGTCCGCACCGCATCCTGGACCCGGCCGCCCCGCGAACTGGTCCGTGCGTTCGAAGCGTTCCCCGTGGCAAACATCGGTGACGCCATGGAGCGGCTTGGGATCGTCGACGGCGGAATCAGCCCGGTCTGGGAAGGCGCCCGTTGTGTCGGCTCGGCACTGCCCGTCCTGGGCGCCGCCGGAGACAATGCCGCCGTCATCGAAGCGCTGAACTACATCCAGCCCGGCGATGTGGTGGTCATCAACGGCTTCGGCCACGAACACCGCGCCCTCGTCGGCGAGCAACTGTCCCAGCGCTTCGAAGCCGCGGGCGCCACCGGCGCGGTCATTGACGGCTACATCCGGGACCGCGCCACCATCACCGAAATCAAGTTCCCCGTCTTTGCCCGGGGTGTCACCCCCGCCGGTCCGTTCAAGAACGGCCCGGGTGTCATCGGCGAACCCGTAGCAATCGGCGGAATCGTCTGCTCGGCGGGCGATATCGTCGCCGCCGATGACGACGGAGTGGTCATCATCCCCCGGGCCCGTGCCGCCGAAATCCTGGAACGAGTCATCGCAGTGGCCGCGCACGAGGCCGAGATGACAGCGGAAATCACCCGCGAATACAGCTAGCGCTTTCTCCCACCCCAGCCCCCTCATAGACTGAAAGCACCCACCATGACAAAGCAATCGACGGAATCAGTGGAACTGAACACCGCTCAAATCAAAGTCGTAACCGCTGACGGCAGGATGGTGCGCAAAGCAACCTTTGCCGGCACCATGGGTTCCTTCGTGGAATGGTACGACTACGGCATCTACGGCCTGTTGACCACGTACCTGGCCATGAACATCATGGGTTCCAAGGACGTCGGCTCCTTGCTCCTGACCAACGTCGGCTTCCTGGTGAGCTTCCTGGCCCGCCCCTTCGGCAGCGTCATCTGCGGTTTCCTGGGTGACCGGCTGGGCCGCAAGAATCTGCTCGCCGTCCTCCTGCTCCTCATCTCCGGGGCCACCGCCTGCATCGGCCTCATCCCGTCGTACTCGGTCATCTTCTGGGCCGCTCCGGCCTTGCTGATCCTGTTCCGCATCCTTCAGGGCTTCTCAGCCGGCGGGGAAGTGGCAGGCGCCATGGCCTTCGTGGGCGAATACGCCCACAACAAGCACCGCAACTACTCCATGAGCTTCATCGCGGTCGGTTCCTTCTGCGCCCTGCTTTTCGGTAGCGCCCTCTCCGCCGGCCTTATCACCACCCTCGGCGACTCGACCATGCAATCCTGGGCGTGGCGCATTCCGTTCATCTTTGCCCTGCCCTTGGGCTACGTCGGCTTCTACATCCGCTCCAAGATGGAAGACACCCCGCACTTCGCGGCACTCCGAGAGCGCAACGAGGTGGAACGCAACCCGCTGCGCACTGTCTTCACCTCCAAGCGCCACCTCAAGGCCATCGCCCTGACCATCTTCCTCCCGGCGCTGAACGGCCCCGGTTACTACCTCCTGTTCGCTTACATGCCCACGTACCTGAAGACCCAGCTCGGTGCGGGCAACAACTTCACCATGCTCCAGGCGCTCCTCGTCACCGCCGTCAGCTTGGTGGCCATCATCATCTCCATCCCGCTCATGGCCCGCCTGTCCGACCGCATCGGACGCAAACCCGTATTGGCTCTCTCCGCCGTGCTCATGGCCGGTGTCTCCTACCCGATGTTTGCAATGATCACCACTGGCAACATGCCGCTGGCCTGTGTTGCCACGGTCGTGATGGCCATCGCGTTCTCCGGCCACGCCGCCGTCGTCCACACTGTGCTGACCGAAATGTTCCCCACTACTGTCCGCTACAGCGCGTACAGCATCGGCTTCAGCATCAGCACTATCATCTTCGGCGGCAGCGCCCCGCTGGTCATGACGGAACTGATCAAGGCCACCGGCAACAGCATGGTTCCCGCCTACGCCTCGATCGGGACGGCCATCATCACGCTCGTCTCGGTCTACTTCCTGAAGGAAACCAAGGGACAGCCCCTGCAGACTCACTAGTAAAACCAGAACCCCGACGGCGGCGGCCGCCCGCCAGCGAAACGGCAGCCGCCGCCGTCGAAAGCAAGACAACAGAACCTCCTAACCAGGAACAGAAGCAGGAGTCACCTTGAGCATCAATTCAGTCGCCGTCGTCGCAGACCTCGGCGAAAGCTACGGCAACTACACGATCGGCGACGACGACGCCCTGCTCGGCCTCGTCACCGCCTCCAACATCGCCTGCGGCTTCCACGCCGGCGATCCGAGGGTCATGGATGCCACCGTCAAGGCCTGCGTGGAGCGCGGCATCGAACTCGGCGCCCACCCCGGATATCCGGACCTGGTGGGCTTCGGCCGCCGCCTCATCGAAGCCAGCGAAGAAGAAATCCGCACCGACGTCCTCTATCAAATCGGCGCCCTGGACGCGTTCGCCCGCATCCACGGCGGCAAGATCAGCCACGTGGCACCGCACGGGCGCATGGGCAGCATCGCCCAGACCGACGCCAAGCACGCCCGGGCCATCACGGACGCCATCAAGGCCTACGACCCCTCTTACATCGTGATCTGCCAGAACGGTCTTTTGGCCGATGAATCCCGCAAACGCGGCCTTCAGGTTGGCTATGTCTTCCTCGCGGACCGTGGCTACGGCGAAGACGGCATGCCGGTCTCCCGCAACAGCGAAGGCGCACTCCTTCACGACCCCGAGGAAATCGGCCGCCGCGTGGTTCAGGTGGTGACCGAAGGAACCGTCCGCGCCGTCACCGGCAAGGTGGTCCCGCTGGGCCACGATGCCGACGTCGTCCTCCTCCACGGCGACCACCCGCAGGTCCTCCAGAACGGCACGGCCCTGCGTGCGGCCCTCGACAAGGCAGGCATCAAAGCCGCCGGGCTACAGGAAGTCCTCGCCGAAAAGGCCCGGCTCGCCACGGTCTGAAGCTGAGCAGCAACCCGGATCCATCACCCGCACCACCGAGCAGGACTCATGACCACCCACACAGCACCCGCGGAGCGGCTGCACCACCCGCCCGAACTGGAAGCCGAGCCGTTCGGCGACTCAGCCCTCATGCTCCGGGTCAAGAACGACGACGGCGACTTCCGCCGGGCGGCGGGCCGCCGGCTCCGCGACGTGCTGCTGGAGGTTCGGCCGTACGGGGTGCTGGACATCGTGGCCGGCGTTGAGTCCCTGTTGGTCGAGTTCGATTGCCTGGCTGTGACCCACGAACAATTGGCCCAGACCATCCGCCTGGCGGTTGCCGGTAGCGGCCTGGAACCGGGTGCTCCCAGTGCTTCCCAAGCACTTTTTGTCATCCCGATGGTGGTCGGCGAGGAATTCTCCCCGGACCTTCAGGATGTGGCCGAGGAGTTGGGCCTGAGCCCGGAAGCAATGCTGCAGCAGTTCCAGTCCTCGGTGCTGACCATCAACCTGTTGGCCGCGGCCATGGCCCCCATGATGGGCGGTGTGCAATTCCCTGGCCAGGTCAGCCGCTGCGTCGAGCCTCGGACCAACGTGGAGCCCGGGTCTGTCATGGTGGCCGGTACCAACGCCATCATCCAGCCGTTCCCCGGACCGAGCGGCTGGAAGGTGATCGGCCGGACGCCGCTCACCATTTGCGACATCCGGGAAGATCCCGCGACGTCCTACAAACCGGGGGATCTGGTGCGTTTCGACGTGGTGCCGGAGAGTGAATGGTCGCGGCTTGAAGGGCAATTCCTGAGGGCCACCCCGGAAGGCGTCGCCTCTGACGGCACTGGCTGGAACGGCGCTGAAGGGGGCAATAGTGACCTTCCCTGAACACGCCATCAGCATCAAAGTAAGCGAGGCCGGTTGGCTGTCCACGTTCCAGGACCTGGGCCGCGAGAATTCCGAATTCATGGGCGTCCCCTGCGGAGGCGCGGCGGACCAGTACTCCGCGGCGGTCGCCAACATCCTGGTCGGAAACAGCCGTAAGGCCGCGTGCCTGGAAATCATGGGAGGACGTTTCGCCTTCACAGCCACGCACGACGTGATGTGCGCTGCGACCGGGGTCCCGGCCGAGGTCACGGTCAACGGGGATCCGGTGGGCATGTGGGAGCCGTTATGCCTCCCCGCCGGAGCCAGAGTTGTGATTGCCAAGGCCAGCGGTGGCATGCGGAATTACCTGGCCTTCAGCGGGGAGCTGGAAACTGCCCGTTTCATGGGCAGCGCCGCGCCGGAATCCCGCATGGGCTTCCCACAACAACTCGCCCCAGGCCAGACGCTCACCTTGCACAGCCGGTACCGGGGATTCACGCACCCGTTCCTGACCCAGCCCCTGTTCCGGCTTCCAGTTCCCGTGCCCAATTTCAGTCCCGACGTGTGGACTATCGACGTCGTCGACGGTCCTGAAACGGACCGGACGCCCGGCATCCGGAAATTGCTCAGCTCCAGCCACTACACGGTAGGCGCCAAATCCAACCACGTGGGCCTGCGTTTGGACGGCCCGGTTGTGCATCCCGAAGGGCTCGGGGAAATCGTGTCCCATGGGGTCCCCATCGGCGCATTCGAAATCCCGCATGGCGACGAACTCATCATCCTGGGCCGCTCAAGGACGTTGACCGCGGGCTACCCGATCGTCGCAGTGGCAGCCAAGGCTTCCTTGTCCATGTTGGGCCAGGCTAGCCCTGGCCGGAAGATGACCTTCCGCTGGATCAGCAACGAGCAAGCAGTGGAGCAATACCGGGAACAGCAGCGCGGTTTGGTGAATCTGGAAGAGCACGTGCACGCACTGTTTGCCGCCGTCGGGCTTCCTGTCGCCGCAAGCTTTGCGGCGGCCTCCTCGCCGAGTCCCGCTGCGGCGTGACCCACCGGCCGTGCGAAAACACTTGACCATCATTCTCTAAAATGAGAAACTCTTCTCATATGTGATCGGCATCTCAAATGACTCACACTAAAAACGCAAGGAACTGAAACCATGGGACTTCTGGACGGCAAGCTCGCGATTATCACCGGCGCCGGTACGGGCATGGGACGCTCGACGGCGGCCCTGCTGGCAGCCGAGGGGGCTGCAGTGGTGCTGGTGGGGCGGCGTGAAGACGTCCTGCAGGAACTCGCCGCGGAAATCGTCGCCGACGGTGGCCGCGCCATTGCCCGGGCCGCGGACATCACCTCCAAGGAAGATGTAGATGCGCTGCTGGAGTGGATCCACGGGAATCTGGGCCAAGTCGACATCCTCGTCAACAATGCGGGTAGCTCCAGCAGGGTCCTCAACGTCCGCTGGATCAGCCAGCAGGAGTGGAATGACGTCCTTGACGTCAACCTCAACGCTGTCTACTTGCTCAGTCAGGCGGTCCTCCCGGACATGCTGAGCCGCAAGACCGGAACCATCATCACGGTCTCCTCCCTGGCCGCAGTGAACCCGAACTTGCTCGGTGGCGCCGCATACGGCGCTGCCAAGGCTGCGGTCCGGAACTTCATGACGTACCTCCACAACACCTTCCGCAACGACGGGCTGCGTGCGGTGACCATCCTGCCCGGTGAAACCGCGACGCCCATCCTGGACAACCGCGCCCGCCCGCCCCGCGCAGAGGAGCGCGATGCCATGGTGCAGCCCGAGGACGTGGCCCGAGCCATACACCTCGTGGCCACGCTGCCCCAGCGCACCGTGGTCCAGGAACTCGTCATCGCCCCCACGATCCAGCGGGATACCTCCGGCGACATCGAGATCAGCCGCTGGGCAGGAGCCCCCGCCGATGAGGCTCCCGCAGGCCAGGCGCCGCAGCGATGAAACCCCGCAGGCTCTACGCGCCCTCCGCTGCGTCGCCAGCAGGCCTCGCGTCGCGCGCCCCTAGAACAACCACCCCCGAAGCAACCACCCAGATCAGGACCCTCATGACACTCGAGCCAGCCACCGCCGTCGCCGATTTCCAGCCTTCCGAGGCGGTGCAGCGCATCCAGCGCACATCGCTGCGGGTGCAGCAGCCCCAATCCAAGGGGGACCTTGTCTCCTTGGCGATGGGCGAGCCGGATTTCGACACCCCGGCCCAGGTTCGAGCAGCAGCCGCCCGTGCCCTCGAGGACGGCTTCACCCACTACTCGCCGTTGCTCGGCGAGCTGGTGCTTCGCGAGGAGCTGGCTGCCCGTATCGGCCAGCTCCTCGGCGGAGTGGCCAGCCCAGGCGACGTGCTCATTACCCAAGGCGGCACGGCCGGCTTGTCCGCGGCGATCCTTGGCGTCGTCAACCCGGGCGACAAAGTGGTCATCCCGGACCCCACCTATTCCCTATACGCGGACCTCGTCAGCATGGCCGGGGGCATCACCGTGCCGGTGCCGCTTGCCGATGACCTGCATTGGGACCTCGAGGCACTAGCCACCGCGCTTGACGGCGCCAAGATGTTCGTCTTCTGCAACCCCTCCAACCCCACTGGTATTGTGCATTCCCGACGCGAACTTGAAGCCCTCGCCGACATGGTGGCCGGAACCGACACCTTGATCCTCTCGGACGAGGCTTACAGCGATCTTGTCTACACGCCCGAACCCTTCACCTCGGCGCTCGAAGTCGAAGCGCTGGCCGGCCGGACCATCTACTGCCAGACCTTCTCCAAGAGCTATGCCATGACCGGCTGGCGCGTCGGCTACCTCTGGGGCCCGTCCGACGTCATCGCCTCCGCCGCCCGGGTTCACAACACCTTCAACGGCTCCATGAACCAGGCCGTGCAATACGCGGCGCTGACCGCCCTGAAGACGTGCGGACCGGACATCGAACGCATGCACGCCTCCTATGCCTTGCGCAGGGAGCTCATGGCCAACGGTCTCCAGCAGATTCCGGGTCTTACGGTCAGCTCGCCGGAAGGTGCGTTCTACCTTTTCCCCAAGTACGACGTCGAGCTGCCGGCGGCCGCGATGGTGGCCCACCTTCGCAACCACGGCGTGGCCGTCCGTCCCGGCAGCGAATTCGGCCGGAACGGCGAGTTCCACTTGCGCCTGTCCTACGCCGCCAGCTCCGGGGCGATTACCGCCGGTGTGGAGCGGCTGGCCGCCGGATTGGCCGAGCTCCGGTGAGTGCCGCGGACGTGGCCAGCGTAGCGCCCGCCGCTCAGGCGCTACGCTGGAATCTGACACGGAAGGGGGCGCCCATGCGCAGCGACACCCAACGCAACCGCCGCCAGCTGGTGCGGGCCGCCGGGAAGCTCTTCGCCAAGGCCAAGGGCCCGGTGAGTATGACGGACATCGCCCGTGAAGCCGAGATCTCTCCCGCAACGGCGTACCGGCATTTCGCCTCGGTCGAGGACGTCCTGGCCGCGTTCCGTTTTGGTGTTGGCGAGAAGCTACGCGATTTCAGCGTTGCCCAGACCACGTCCGGGGTGGAACTGCTGGAAAGCGTCAGCCGGCACTGGGTGGGCCTCGTCATCAAGCACGGCGGTTCCATGGTCCACACCCGTTCCGGCGAAGGGTACCTGGCCCGTCTTCGCTCCGGCGCGTACTACCTGACCATCCAGGCCGAGGCTTTGGAGCGGCCACTCCGCGAGGCCTGTGAGGAACTCGGCCTCCCGCCCCTGGGGGACGAAGCCATGTTCCTGTGGAACATCCTCTTCGACCCCCGGGAAATTTTCGATCTGCTCAACACCGTCGGCCTGGACAAGGACCAAGTGTCCACCAAGCTTTGTGCTGCGCTCCGTGGAGCGATGGCCGCGTGGGCCGCTGCCGAGCCAACTTCGGCAAAGTGACCATCTCCTGTTCATGTTCCGCTAAAGAATTAGTCAGATTGACCAGTGACGGTTGAGTCCGTTGCGCCAGTTGTAGTGTTCCTGTTGAAATAGTGGCAACAAGGGGAAGGGCTACCGCCGGACCCCACAGGCTACGGATCCCCCGGCACACCACCCGGCAACCCGGAACACCGTCCCGCAAAGACGCAGCCGCTGATTGACTCTTGTTCACGCATCGTCTTTCCGCACCCCGCCGGCGTCGCCATGAAGGGTGGCCGGCACCACCATAAGAGCCCCTGAGCCACCGAATGCGTTGCGGTAGCTGGGGGGCTCTTGTGCTGCCCGGGTCGTGTTCTCAAAAAGGCTGAATCAACACCGCGACAAAGTCGTATTCATCTTGGGAGGCGGCGGTCCATTCGACCTCCACCAGATCGCCTGCATTGAGGGACCTGTATCCGCCTGATTGCTCGATGACCGAGAAATGTCCGAAGCATTTCTTCCCGTCGGGAAGAATAAGTTCCCCCCAACCTTCTTCGGCTTTCCAGAAGGAAACCGTCGCCTTGACTCGAGCTGAGCTCAATGTTGGTCCTCTCTTTGGAAACTAAAGGTACCCAATTCTCCCAGCGGCCCCGACCTCGCCTGAATCCTGCAGGCACGCCCGGCGGCGCATAGTCTTGTGCCATGACTTCCGCTGGCCGCTTCGCTCCGAGCCCCTCCGGCGAGCTTCACGTGGGCAATCTGCGCACGGCCATGCTCGCCTGGCTCTTCGCTCGTTCCACGGGCCGCGCCTTCCTGCTGCGCGTTGAGGACCTCGACCGTGCGCGGGCCGGCGCCGAGGAAGTCCAGCTCCGCGATCTCGAAGCCGTCGGCGTGACGTGGGACGGCGCCGTCGTCCGCCAGACGGACCGTTCCGGACTGTATAACGACGCGATCGCGCGGCTCACCGACGCCGGACTGACGTATGAATGCTTCTGCACGCGACGCGAGATCCAGGACGCGCCGTCCGCCCCGCACGCGCCACAGGGCGCCTACCCGGGGACGTGCAGGAACCTTTCGACGGCGGAGCTTGAGATCCGGCGGGCCTCACGCCCGGCCGCCATCCGGCTCCGCGCCGATACGCATGAATGGACTGTGGAGGACGGGCTGCACGGACAATACACGGGCGTCGTGGATGACTTTGTGCTCCGGCGGAACGACGGCGTCACTGCCTACAATTTGGCCGTGGTGGTGGATGACGCGGAGCAAGGCGTGAACCAAGTGGTCCGCGGAGACGACCTCCTTTCCTCCACACCCCGCCAAGCCTATTTGGCCTCCTTGTTGGTCTTAGCCGTGCCGGAATATGCCCATGTCCCCTTGGTGCTGAATCGCGACGGCGCCCGCCTGGCCAAACGCGACGGTGCGGTGACGCTTGGCGACCTTGCCGCCGTCGGGCTGTCCGCCGGGGAGGTGCGGGACGTGATCCTGGAATCGCTCGGCTTGCCGGGAGGGCCGCTTGGCGAGGCCTTGGATAGATTTGATCCGGCCCGATTGCCACGCGGGCCATGGATATGGAATGGCATTCAGCAATCAACCCTCCGGAAAGGGGCCTAAGTGCTCGCCTATGTGCTGACCCGCTACGGCGGCGCCGACGCAATGGAGCTGCAGGACGTCCCGAGGCCGATTGCCGGTCCGGGCGAGGTCCTGGTCAGAGTGTTTGCTGCGGGGCTCAATCCTGTGGACTACAAGCAGCGCGAAGGTGCGGTGCGGGTGATTACCAGGCCCAGGCTGCCCTTGGTGGCCGGAAGCGAACTGGCCGGGATCGTGGAGGCTGTTGGCCCGGATGTCACCCGCTTTGCCACGGGAGACCGGGTGTTTGCCCGTGTGGACAAGACGCTGCTGGGAGCCTTTGCCGAGCACGCCGCCGTCCACGAGGATTTCGTGGCGCTCATGCCAAGGTCGCTCAGCTACACCGAGGCCGCGAGCCTTCCCTTGGCGGGCCTCACCGCGCTGCAGGCATTGCGCGACGAGCTCAAGATCAAGCCCGGGACCAAGCTGTTCATCTCCGGAGGCGCGGGCGGAGTGGGAACCCTCGCCATCCAGCTGGCCAAGTACTTTGGCGCCGAGGTGACCACCACCGCGTCTCCCCGTGGGGAACAGTTGGTGCGGCGGCTCGGGGCGGACGCCGTCGTCGACTACACGAAGGAAAACCTGGCCGAAGTGCTCAGCGGCTTCGATGCCGCGCTGGACCTCGTGGGCGGCGAGACGCTGGACCAGACGTTCAAGATCCTCAAGCCGGGCTCGAAGGTGGTCAGCATCGCCGGGATGCCCGAACCGCAGACGGCCCTGAAAGACCTTGCGGCCCCGGCCTGGATGACCGCGCTGTTCTGGGCAATCAGCCTCCGAATCCGGAGCCGTGCCAGTGAAGCCAACGTGCGGTACCGTTACCTCTTCATGCACCCCAGCGGCGAGGACTTGAAATTCCTGTCCCGCCTGGTTTCCGAAGGGAAACTGCAACCCGTGGTGGACAGCAGCTATCCGCTCGAAAAGATCGCCGACGCTTTCGCCGCGCTGGAGCAAGGACGCGCCAAGGGCAAGATCGTGGTGACCATGGACACTCCCGGCTGGGCCCATTCTGTCGGGTTCCCTGGCCGAGTGTAGCGAGGTTAGGGGGTAGAAGGTGGGCCCATTCTGTCGGGTTCCCTGGCCGAGTGTAGCGAGGTTAGGGGGCAGAAGGTGGGCCCATTCTGCCGGGTTCCCTGGCCGAGTGTAGCGAGGTTAGGGGGCAGAAGGTGGGCCCATTCTGCCGGGTTCCCTGGCCGAGTGTAGCGAGGTTAGGGGGCAGAAGGGATTAGGCTGTCCGGGTGGATGCACAGACGATTGCCCCTGGATTCGAACCGGTAGCCGAACTCTTTGGCCGTTTCCTCAGCGAGGACCCGGAATATTCAGCCCAGCTCGCGGCCTACCACCGCGGAGTCAAGGTATTGGACATCAGCGGCGGGCCGCACCGCCGCCCGGATTCCGTAACCGGTGTCTTCTCCTGCTCCAAGGGAGTGTCCGGGCTGGTCATCGCACTTTTGATCCAGGACGGCTTCCTGGACCTCGACGCCGAAGTGGTCAAGTATTGGCCGGAATTCGGCGCCGAAGGAAAGGCCACGATTACCGTGGCCCAGCTGCTCTCCCACCAGGCCGGGCTTCTGGGAGTTGAAGGCGGACTCACCCTGGCGGAGTACAACAACTCCGAGCTGGCCGCCGCCAAACTCGCGCAGATGCGGCCGCTCTGGAAACCCGGGGCCGCCTTCGGATACCACGCCCTGACCATCGGCGTCTTCATGGAGGAGCTTTGCCGCAGGATCACCGGGTCCACCCTCCAGGAAATCTACGAACAACGCATCCGCTCGGTCACGGGCGCCCAGTTCTTCCTGGGGCTGCCTGAGTCAGAGGAGCCTCGCTACGCCACCCTCCGTTGGGCCGAGGACCCCTCCCAGCCGTGGATTGATCCCGCGAGCCATTTCGGCCTTTCGGCAAACTCTGCGGTGGGGGACATCCTTGACCTGCCTAATATCCGCGAGGTCCGCGCAGCCGGCCTGAGTTCCGCCGCCGGGGTCGCCAGCGCCGAAGGCATGGCCCGCGTCTACGCTGCGGCACTCACCGGACTTGGCCCCGACGGCGACCGACCCGCCGTCGCGCCCCTCCTGAGCGAAGAGACCATCCAGGCCGTCTCGGCCGAGCAGGTCTTCGGCATCGACCGCGTGTTCGGCGAGACCAGTTGCTTTGGGACGGTGTTCATGAAATCGCATGCACGCTCGCCTTACGGCAGCTACCGGGCGTTCGGGCACGACGGCGCCAGCGCATCTTTGGGGTTCGCTGACCCTGTGTATGAACTCGCCTTCGGATACGTGCCGCAACAGGCCGAGCCGGGTGGAGCAGGATGCCGCAACCTCGAGCTGAGCGCCGCCGTGCGGAAGGCAGTCACCGAACTGGCGCAGAAGGATGAAAAGTGACCTTCACTGTTGAAACAGCCATGGTCCTTGCCGGGGTGGCGCACAACCGCCAGAAGGACAAACTGAAACGGCCGCACAGTGAGCACGTGATGGCGGTCGGAGATGCGCTTGCCGATTTCGATGACGATATCCGGATCGCCGGCTACCTGCACGACATCGCCAAGGACACGCCCATCACCAAACAAGCATTGCTGGACATGGGCGTTTCCGAACGCGCCGTAGAAATCATCGAACGCGTGACGCGCCGCTTCCAGGACGACCCGGCTAACGATGAGGCCGTCATTCTGCATATCGCGCAGGACCACGATGCCACCTTGGTCAAGATCGCCTGCAATGCCCACAACTCCTTGCCGGAGCGCGTACAGGCATTTGCGGAGAAGTGGCCAGACAAAGTGTCGCCCACGCGCTACGCGGACGCCCGGAAAGTGCTCTACAAGGCGGTGCCCCGGGGCGAAAGCCACTTGATCGTGGAGCGCATCAACACGGATCTGCTGTACGAGCTGGATCAGTTGGCGGACTAGCAGTTCGACCCGGTAGGTCCCACCTGCCTACGGTTTCGTCGGGTCATCCGGCCGCGGGTTGGCAGCGGCAACCGCCTCTCGCGCGGTGGGCGCGGTGACCTCCGCGAGGACCCGCTGGTGGATCTGGGCGGTGAGCTCGTGAATCGCACGCGTCAGCTCGGTGTTCTCCTCGAGCAGCTGCTCCTGGGCGTTGTAGTCATGGTCCGCCTTCACTTGCTGGAAAGCCGCTTGACGGTTCTGTCCGATCATGACGAAGGTCGAGAGGAAGATCGCTTCGAGCGAGACGATCAGGGTCAACGTCGGCCACGGACTCTGCTCGAACACGAGCATCCACACGGCGAAAAGCAAAATGTGCAGGTAGACGAAGTTCATCGATCCGGCGAAGGCCGTGATTGCGTCCGCGACTCGAAGCTGAATGCTTGCGGCCCGGCGCTCGGCCTCTGCCAGGACGGATGGGTGGAGCTTTGAACGCTCGCTTTGGGAGAGCAACCGCGTAGGTCTCAGATAAGAGCGCGAATGCGGAAGAGCGCCCGTCGTGGATGTCGATTGGTGTCCGGCCTGCTGTGCCATACGTTCAATCCCTTGGCTCGCGGCGAGCCCGTCTCGCCTCTGAGAGCGAGCCTAGCGTCGCCATGCGGGTGAACCTTGGATTGAACGGTTGATACTTACACGCGGGATCTTCCACGGAGGAAGTGGAAAATCAGGACGATCACCGCAACAACCAAAAGCAGGTGGATGAACCCGCCGCCGATGTTGCCAATCAATCCGAGAAGCCAGAGAACAGCGATAATGATGGCTATCCAAAGCAACATGAGGGTCTCCCTTGTTAGTCTGCGGATGCAAATGCTGATTCTGCGCCAGGCCGCTCCGCGACCCACGCAGATATCGTTTGGTGCCCTTACTTTATGCCACGATCGGGCTGGTGTTAACGGGTACGCAATAAGCGATAGTTCAACTGCCGCTTTGACCCCTGGTGCAGGGAAAGTTACCCGCCCATCAGCCTTCGCCGATGCTTTAGCTCCTTGATCCAGTCCCTTGTCTGCACCGCCCCGAAAGGCGAGGCGCCGGCGTCGAGCTCTGCGATGAGCGGTCCCGAAGCCTTGAGCGCGAGTCCCAAAACTCCCTCCGCTGCGCGCTCCGTCAGTCCGAGCTTCCCGGCCCAGGCAAGGAAGTGCTTTCGGGAGATTCCGCTCTTCTTGCCGCCGATTCCGAGCGCGAGCGTCTTGTCCCCATAGACCACCGTGGAGGGGATGTCGTAGACCGGGGCGATGGTGTACTCGCCCTGCGGCGACTGAACCCCTGCCTGCGACTGAAGCATGGACACGTTTTTCGCGTGGAGGTCGCCGTTGCCGCTGAGCCAAGCGAAAGCCAGTTGGATGGCCAGGTTCCGCAAGGCCGGCAGCGGCGCGGAACAATGCGCCGCCAAAGCCGCGCAAACCTCGCCGAACGGCACGCTGTACTTGTCCGCAGGATAGAGTCCCAACACTTGGGCGCCGTCCTCGACGGCGAGACGCACGGGAGTGCCGTCGGCTCCGGTGAGGCGATCGAAACGCTCGACGAGCAGCCCGGCTCGCCCGCCGACGTCGTGCACCAACTGCACGCTACTCACCGGGATCCGGAGCTTGCGCGCAAAACGGAACATGAGGAACTCGTTTTCCACCACGAACGGGAACTCGGGCGCATTGAGTTTGAGGATGAAGCGCTTGCCCGCTTGCGCCACCGGAAGCGAAATCATCCCGGCCGACAACTTGTCCTGCACACCCGCCAACGCCACAGGATCGATAAGGCCCGAATCGCCGAGCAGAGCGTCGAAGTCGAGCGGCAGCTTCGAGTCGAGCACGACGGCGGAGCCTCCTTCCGTGGGCGGCTCGCCGTGGGGGACCGTCTGGACATCGCCCACGGCGTCCCCGCCCGCGCCCATGAGGAGCGCGAGCTCGTCGTCGGCGCTGGCCTTGACCGCCCGGCGCAGGGAATTCAGGCGGCGGCCTTCCGGGAGGAGACCCGTGAAGTAGGGCGGAACCGCGCCGCTCGGGGTGAACACTGCTTCATTTGTCAATGGGAGCGTAGTGGCAACGGCCGGACCGCCTGATTCGAGGTACCGCGGCAAGTAGCTGAACTTGGTGCCGCCTTCATGCCGCTCGATGCGCGCCGCCAGGACGCCCTGCTTGTAAACGTCGGCGATGCGGTGGAAGGTCATGACTGGCTGGATTGCTTGCCCGCGGGTTGCACTTTGAGCTCAAGGCCCAGTGTGCCGAGGACCGCGAGGAGTGGCTCCAATTGGACCGTGGTCTTCCCCTGCTCCACGAAGCGGACGAATCGTTCCGAGACTCCTGCGAGGTCTGCGAGGTCGGACTGGCTCAGGCTGAGGGAAACGCGGCGGGCACGTACCTTGGCTCCGAGGGACTCGGTAAATTCCCAGGGGGACATGTCCATCCTTCGTTGTGTTCTGTGGGCATCCGCGTTGTGCGTGTCCGGTACGTTCGTGCCGGTTTCATCATTTTCCGCTTACTTGGGAGGCGAATCAAGGATTGGCGGCAGGGAATCGGTACGTTCGTGCCGGTGAGCCCGCCGCGACATCGTGCGTGCGGGCCGTCCGCTGCGTGCCGCCGGTACAGCGGTCCCGAGCCCAGACCCACGAATTCGCCTAGGTGGCCGGGTGTGCCCTCAGCCTTTCCAGGGCTGCTTCCCGGCGTGCGGTCCCGCGCCGTTCGTCGATCACGATCGAGATAGCCAACGCCGCCACAATCACCATCATGCAGACAGGAACAGAGACGTCCAGGGCGGCCAAGCCCACACTGCCGCAGAGCAACACGACCACGAGAGCCGTGACTCCGAGGAGTGCGCGGTCGAAACCCAACAGGTAGCCGTACAGCGAACTCAGGGCTACCTTGAACAGGGCCACGGGTACGGCGATGGTGGCCACTACAATGGTGGCGCTGATGTGGGCAGAATGATCGATGAAGAGGGCCGCGACGTGAAGTCCGCCGCCGGTGGCTGCGATCGACCCGAAGATGAACATGTGGCCGTATCCGAAGGCGAATGCCCGGTGCCGCTGGTGATGCAGGGCGTGGCCGGACGGAAGGATGAAGTAGATCCACCACATTCCAAAGGCCAGCCCCGTACCGCCGAGGCCAACGAGGGCGGCGTCAACGGACCAGCCATGAAGGGCCACGATCGCCCGAAGGGATTCAATGGCTCCAATCAAACACTCGCCCAGGGCGATGATGGCCAGAAGTCCGTAGCGTTCCGCGATGTGGTGTGCGTGCCACGGTGTCTTGGCTTTGCGCTCGGCGATTGTCGGCGTCGCCATTTCCAGCAGGAAAAGCGGGACGGCCATGAGGAAATTCGTCAGGATGTCGGCGTGGACAATCAGCACCACCACCCAGCCGATCTGCGCCACCACCAGGAACTTCGCGTAGGTGAGGCAAGCGCTTCGGCGCTCCGGATCCTGCTTCGCGGCGCGCAGCCACTGGAACACCAACGCCAACCGCATGATGATGTAGCCCAGCACCATGGTGGAGTTGTCCACGCGGTGGCCCTCATCGAGGGATTGGAACATCGGTTCGATGCCCATGGCAAGGATGAGTACACCCACCATCTGCACCATGGTGACAACGCGGAACACCCAGTCGTCAGTGTCGTAGGCGCTGGCAAACCACGAGAAATTGATCCAGGCCCACATGACGGCGAACATTGCGAAGGTGAAGCCCATCAACCCGGAGCCGAAACGGGCCTCGGCCAGCTCATGCGCGAACTGGCTGCCGGCAACCCCAAAGGCGATAACGAACGTCAAATCAAAGAAGAGTTCCAAGGGCGTGGCTGTGCGATTCAGCTCCAAGGGATCGCGCCCGCCCATGCGCGACAGTGCATGGCGCAATGGATTCATGGACATGGTTCAGGGTACCGCCGGGAGGCCCCCCGAGTCCCGATCCCGCGAGAGGGCGCCCGGGTTTCTCTTCGCCCATAACAGCAGCCCGATATAGCTCAGGTCGAAAATGCTGCAGAGGACGCCGATGCCCAGGATGAACAGTGAATTCTCGAGGACCCCGAAGGTGATGGTGGGCGCGAGGGTTCCGATCCATTTCGCCACGGCGATCACCATGGATTGGCCTCGCAAGCCCCGCCGGGCCGCGAACATGGCAATGAATAGCCCGGACATCAGGAGATTCTGCAGAAAAGCCGCGTACCGGGATGCGGGATCCCAATCGAACTCGGTGATGAAGAGCCACTGCACAGCGAACGAGGCCAGGCCCAGCAGAACCGCCCATCCGATGAACAGGGGCCGCGTGACAAATCCGGGAAGTTCCCGCCTGCCGAACGCGAAGAACGTGTAGACAATCGCGACGTCGGCCAACGCCCAGGCAATGTTGATGACGCCCTGCACGGAGAGCCTCGTGCTGAGCGAATGTACCGAGTAGATGACCTCCCACGCGAAGTTCAGGCCCAGCGCCGCCGCCGGGATGGCATATGTCTTGTCGCGAAACCCGATCCGGATCGCGCAAATGTAGACCGTCGTCCAGGCGACCCCGCTCAGGATTGTCAGAAACAGGTTCACGGTTCCTCCTTTTCCAACGCGGGGTCACTTAGCGCCCATCCCGGGGCCGAACATGGGCCGTAAGTGACCCCGCGTTGCTCTAAACGCGGCCTAGTACGTCGATGTCTTCGAGGAAGTCCTGGTGGACTTCGTCGCTGACGGTAGTGCGGGTATCGGCGATGGCGTCGAGGTAGTCCTGCGTGACCGGTCCCTTGCGGGCATTCGACGCCGGTGCGGCGCCCCCGGCGGAGGCGTCGGGAGCGCCGGACGTGTAGACGGCTTTTTCCAAAGCACGCTGTGAGGCGCTGCGTGCCGCGTACTCAATGTCCGCGGGGGAGAAGCCCTCCGTCCGGGAAACCAACAGCGCCACGTCCACCGAGTCCACCACGCTGGCCGGGATGAAGCGCTGCCACATGGCCTCGCGGGCATGGACGTCGGGCAGGCCGATGGGGATGACGTAGTCGAAGCGGCCGTGGCGCAGGAAGGCGGTGTCCAGGGCCCGGATGAAGTTGGTGGCGCAAACCAGCAAGCGGCCCGGCTGTTCGCGGAAAGCCGGGATGATCTTGAGGAGCTCGTTGGTGACGCCCTGCAGAGGCGACGGAGGCTCGCCCGACCGCTGGGACGCGATTTCCTCCACCTCGTCGATGAACACAACCGCGTGCTCGAGTTCGGCGATTTCCAGGAACGTCTCGCGCAGCGCCCCGGCCAGGCCCTTGGGATCAGAGGCCAGGCGGGAGGGGAAGACCTCCACGAACGGCCACTCGAGCCGGGACGCGATCGCCTTGGCGAACGTCGTCTTGCCCGTCCCAGGCGGGCCGAAGAGCACGACGGCGCGAGGCGGCACCACGCCGAACTCATCGGCGAGATCGGCCTCAGCGAGGGGAAGGACCAGGCGTCGTTCCAGCAGTTCCTTTTCGCGGCGCATGCCGGCGACGTTTTCCCACAGGTCACGGGCTAGAATGCGGCCGCCGAGCTGGCTCAACGGCTCGAGTTCCTGGCGCTGCACCGGAATGGTCCGCTCGAAGTAGTGCAGGTTCTGCTTGAGCAGGAAGCCGCGGCCCAGGAACGCTTCGACACGGGTCTCGGACTCCGGCATGAGCGCCGAGAGCTTGTTGAGGCCGTGCGGAGTCATCCGGTTCTCGACGGCGGCCAGCAGCGAGGTGCCGATCCCGCGGCCACGGAACTCTGGCAGAGTGGCCAGGAAAACGATCCAGCCTTGGTCATGGGCCGCGCGTCCGACGGCGGCACCCACCACCTGCTCGCCCTGCACCGCCACCACGGCGTGGTCTTTCTCGCACGACGCGAGGACCTCGGAGAGCGCATAGACCGGCTCGACATTGTCCGCTTTGAGCGACTCCCAAAGGTGCAGGATGCCGTCCATGTCAGACGAGTGGAAGTCCCTGATGCGCCAATTGCTCATGCCCTGCTCCTTGGTGGATCGCCATCGATTGCCTGGTGTTGAGCATAGGCGAACCGGCCGTGGAGAGGGGTTGCGCGGGCGTTGCGTTACGCGGCTACCCCACCGGGCGCAACCGCAGCCCCTGCATCCCGCCGTCGATCGCCAGCGACGTGCCCGACGTCGAGCCGGACAGCGGGCTCGCGAGGTAGGCGACGGCGCCCGCCACCTCTGCGGCCTCCACCAGGCGGCCGTGTGGCTGGCGGGCGTTGAGCGCGGCGCGTTCGGCGGCGGGGTCGGCGGAGGAATCCAGTAGCCTGCCCACCCACGGCGTGTCCACCGTGCCCGGGTTGACACAGTTGACGCGGATCCCTTCGCGAACATGGTCGGCCGCCATGGCCAGAGTCAGGGACAATACGGCGCCCTTCGACGCCGAATACAAGGCCCTTTGCGGTAGCCCGGCGGTCGCGGCGATGGAACACGTGTTGACGATCGCGGCCGCCGGCGATTCGCGCAAATACGGGAGGGCCGCACGGCTGACGCGGGCGATGCCCACCACGTTGATGTCCAGCACACGGTGCCATTCGTCGTCGTCGTTCGCCGAAATATCACCTTGGGCGCCGATCCCCGCGTTGTTGACCACCACGTCAAGGCGGCCGAACTTCCGGGCGACAGTGTCGACGGCGGCACGCACCGAGGCGTCGTCGGCCACGTTGCATTCGACGCCGAAGTGCGGGGTCCCGGACGGGTTGAGGTCGAGCACCGCGACCTGCGCCCCGCCTGCGGCGAGCCGGTCCGCGATAGCCGCGCCGATGCCCGACGCCCCGCCGGTGACCAGCGCTACGAGGCCCTCGAACTCGGTGCTCACCGCGTTGCCTTGTCTGTGCCTACTGCTGCAAGCGAACCAGAGCGGGTCCTGTAGAACTCCTGCCGCTGACGGCCGAGCCCCTCTACCTCAAGCTCCACCACGTCGCCGGGCTGAATGTACGGGAAACGGCCGGAGAGCGCCACGCCTTCGGGAGTGCCCGTGAGGATCACGTCGCCGGGCTCCAGGACCATGTACTGGCTGAGGTGGTGGACCACGGTAAGCGCGTCGAAGATCATGTCCGAGGTGTCCGAGGACTGGCGGATCTCGCCGTTGACCCAGGTGCGCAACGCGAGGTGTCCGGCGTCGAGCTGGTCTGCTGGAACCAGCCACGGGCCCAGGGGAGTGGACTGCGGAAGGGACTTGCCCTTGGTCCACTGGCCAGCGGCGCCGGGCAGTTGGTAGTCGCGTTCGGAGAGGTCGTTGGCGACGACGTAGCCCGCGATGCAGTCTGCGGCCTCGTCGGTGCCTGAAAGGTATGACGCTTCACGGCCGATGACGATTCCGAGTTCCACCTCCCAGTCGTACTTTTCGGACAACGGCGGGATGGGCGCGGCGTCGAACGGTCCACTGACCGTGTTGCTGGGTTTCAGGAACACCACGGGTGATTCCGGGGGCGTTGCTCCGGATTCGGCTGCGTGCGCGGTGTAGTTGAGGCCGATGCAGACGACGTTTCCGGGCCGGGCGATGGGTGAACCGATCCGGAGTCCCTCGGCTGGAATCTCGGGCAAAATGCCTGCTGCAAGGGCTTCTTGGGTGCGTGCGATGCCGTCCGCGGCGAGGAACTCTCCGTTGATGTCCTTCGTCAGCGGGTCAAGGCTGAAGTACTTTTCGGTGCCGTTGGCGTCTTGGGCGATGACAACCGGCTTTTCATTTCCGGCAGCGCCCAGCCGGGCGAATTTCATGTTCATGCATTCCTCCGTGCTCTGGCTCTTACATCCGAGCTCTAGTCTGCTGTTGCTCTCCATAATACGGAAATGTGACCCATTGACAATGCAGACATCGGATGTTTACGCTCTTCCCAGCAAACTACCTGCTGCCAAGCAAGGAGCACAATGAGCGTCATCACCGCAGTGGATACCTTCGATATCCGCTTTCCCACCTCCCAGGAACTGGACGGATCGGATGCCATGAATCCGGATCCGGACTATTCGGCGGCATATTTGGTGATCAAGACCGATGCCGCTGACGGTCACGAGGGCCACGGTTTCGTCTTCACCATCGGGCGCGGCAATGAGGTGGAAGCCGTGGCGATCGAGGCCCTCCGCCACCACATCCTGGGCCGCAACGTCGAGGAGTTGCTCGGCGACATGGGCGGCACCTGGAAGCTCCTGGCCCACGATTCCCAACTCCGCTGGCTCGGCCCCGAAAAGGGCGTGATGCACATGGCGATCGGCGCCGTCGTGAACGCCCTCTGGGACCTCAAAGCCAAGCGGGCCGGGCTACCTCTCTGGGAGCTGCTCTCCGGGATGAACCCCGAGGAGATCGTGGCACTCGTGGACTTCCGGTACCTCAGCGATGCCCTCACACCCGAAGAGGCGCTGGGAATATTGCGGACGGCGGAGCCGGGGCGCGCCGCCCGCAGGTTAGCGCTTCTCGCGGAGGGATACCCCGCATACACCACGACGCCGGGCTGGTTGGGTTACAGCGACGACAAACTCGTGCGTCTGGCCAAGGAAGCCGTTGCGGACGGTTTCGGGCAGATCAAGCTCAAGGTGGGGGCCTCGCTGGACGACGACATCAGGCGCGTCCGCACGGCCCGCGATACGGTGGGGCCGGACATCAAGATCGCCGTGGATGCGAACCAACGCTGGGACGTCCAGGAAGCGATTGACTGGATGGCGCATTTGGCTCCCTATGACATTGCCTGGATTGAGGAACCCACCAGTCCGGATGATGTCCTCGGCCATGCCGCGATTGCCCGGGGCGTGGCGCCGATCCCCGTGGCCACGGGTGAGCATGTCCAAAATCGCGTGATGTTCAAGCAGATGCTGCAGGCCGGATCCCTGCAGGTCTTGCAACTGGATGCGGCGAGGGTGGCGGGAGTGAACGAGAACATCGCCATCCTCCTGCTCGCGGCGAAGTTCGGCGTCCGCGTCTGCCCACATGCAGGTGGAGTTGGCCTCTGCGAGGCCGTCCAACACTTGTCGATGTTCGATTTCGTGGCGGTATCCGCCGACAAGAATGGTCGGATGATTGAGTTCGTCGACCATCTGCACGAGCACTTTGTCACTCCGGTGGATGTCCACGACGGCTCGTACTGGCCGCCGTCGGCACCAGGTGCCGGCAGTGAAATGGTCGGCGGCACGTTGGCCGGCTACGGCTTTCCCGATGGCCCTGTGTGGGCCGCGGGATCCCCTCCTTTGACTCCCCAGCAATAACCATTATCGAAATTCCTCGAAAGCACAGTTCCCTACTGAAAGCACGTGGTGAAAGATATGCGCAAAGAAGCGTTGGTGGCAGGTGCCTTGGCACTGGGCCTCATTGGACTCACAGGCTGCGGGGGCAGCTCGTCCGGCAGTACCGCAGACGGCAAGACCGCCATGACGTGGGCCATGTGGGTCGGCGGCACGGAAGACCAGAAGAACTGGGAGAAAGTTGCCGATGACGTCAGCAACACGTTGGGCGATGTGAAGATCACCCTGCAGGGTTCTACCTTCCAGGACTACTTCACCAAGATGAGCACCCAGCTCAGCTCGAACACAGCCCCGTGCCTGGTGGCGGTCCAGAGCCTGCGGACAGCGCAGCTCAAGGATGGCATGCTGCCGCTCGATGACCTGGTGAAAAAGAACAACCTGGATTTGAGCGCCTTCGACTCCTCCATGATCAAGGGGCTCAGCGCCGACAACAATCTGTACGCCCTGCCGTATGACGTGGGCCCGGTGATGATGTTCTACAACAAGGACATGTTCGACGCCGCGGGCGTGCCGGTCCCGAAGGCGGGCTGGACGGCCGACGAGTTCGTGGCAGCCGCGAAGAAGCTGACGGCCAACGGCAAACATGCGATCGCACCGAACACGGCCGATCTCTTCGTTGAATCGCAAGTCCTCGCCTACAACGGCGGACGCGTCTTGAAGGAAGACGGCACCATGGACGCGAGCGATCCGACCTTCGCCAAGGGACTCCAGTGGGTTTCCGACCTGACAAGCAAGGAGAAGGTCTCCCCCGAACTGCCCGGCGGCGACACGGCATTCAGCGCCAATGAATACATGGCCGGCAATACCGCGATGAGTATCGACGGTCCGTGGTCCCTGCTGGACGTCAAGGCCAAAGCGAAGTTCAAAGTCGGCGTCACCACCCTTCCCGCCGGCCCTGGCGGCGGGAAGACGTTCAGCGCCGGCTCCGGCTGGGGCATCTCCAAGCAATGCGCTACTCCGGACAAGGCCTTTGCCGCCCTCAAGGAAATGACCGGCGACAAGGTCCTGGGGAATCTGGCGGCAGCCGGGCGCGCACTGGCCGCACGCACCGCCCAGCAGACAAAGTGGATTGACAACGCGGGCATTCCCGGAGTCGCGGAGACCCTTAAGAGCGCCGAGGCCACGGCAGTGCCGATGCCAAGCAACACCAACAGCGACCAACTGGGCCAGCTTTTCAACCAGTACCTCGTCAAATCCATCAATGGACAGCAGAGCGCAGCGGATGTCATGAAAGACATTGCGGCCCAGCTGCCCCGATGATCAGTGTGATGCCTGCCTGGCAGTGCCCGAGCAACAGCCGGGCAGGCACGCACTCTTCGCAAAGGAATGAGAAATGACACTACTCAAGCCCGCAAAGGCGCCGCTTCCTGAAGTAACGGCTGCCACCGCCAGTGGGAAGGCGAAGGCCGAGACGGATGCACAGCTCGGCCGGAGGACAATGTGGGGACCGGCCTTTGCCCTGCCGCATGGCCTCGGTCTCGCGATCTTCACGCTGCTGCCGATCGTTGTTTCCCTCGTCATCAGCTTCTTCCGCTGGCCGCTCCTGGGAACCCCGAGTTTCCTCGGCCTGGGCAACTACGAGAAGCTGTTCAGCGATCCGATCTTCGGGCAGGTTGTCGGGAACACCGTGCTCTTCGTGGTCCTCTATGTGCCCCTGAACCTGGTTGTTTCCCTCGGCCTTGCCGCGTGGTTGACTCCGCGCATCAAGGGGCGCCACATCTTCCGGGTCATCTTCTTCATTCCTTCGATCACCCCGGTGGTGGCCAACGTCGTCGTCTGGAGGATGCTGTACCAACCCGGTGGATTCATCGACGGCACCCTGCAAAGCGCCACGGGAATTTCAGCGCCGAACTTCCTCGGAGACGAACACTGGGCAATGATGGCCATTGTCGTCATGAGCGTGTGGCAGGGGTTCGGCTACAACATGCTGGTGTTCTCCGCCGCCTTGGACGCAGTTCCTGAGAACCTCACCGAAGCGGCCGCAATCGATGGCGCCCACGCCTGGACCATCTTCTGGCGCATCAAGCTCAAGCTCATTTCGCCGTCCATCTTCTTTGGCACGATGATGACCCTCATTACCTCGTTCCAGGTCTTCGCCCAGCCGTTCATCCTCACCAAGGGAGGGCCGGGTTCGGCCACCTCGACGATCGTCCTCTATATCTACAACCAGGGTTTCCAGTTCCACCAGCTCGGCCTGGCATCCGCGGCTGCTTGGATCCTGTTCGTCATCATCCTCGGCGTGACGGCAGTCCAGTTCCTCGGACAAAAGAAGTGGGTCCACTACGATGCTTGAGACAACCAGCCGGATACGCCCTCTCACAGCCCGTCCCCGTGGCTCCGGAGCGCCCGGAAGACGATGGACCACGAGGATCCGGCCCGCCATCGGATACGTGATCCTTTGCCTTATCGCGCTGCTCTTCCTGTCGCCGCTCATCTACATGTTTGCGACATCGTTCAAACCCCCTGCTGAGATCTTCAGCGCCCCGCCGAAGTTGTTCGGCTCGGAATTCCGGTGGCAGAACTACCAGGAGGCCCTGAACTACATGCCGTTCCTGCGCTTCATGGGCAACGGACTCTTGGTTTCGGCCGCTGGAACGGCACTCACCCTGGTGGTTTCCGCTTTCTCCGGCTACGCCTTCTCCCGGCAGCGCTGGCGGGGACGGAACCTGGTTTTCATGGTGTTCCTCGCAACGCTGATGATCCCCCAAGAAGTCCTGATTGTCCCGATGTTCGTCATGATGCAGAAGGTGGGCTGGGTGAACACCTTCCAGGCGCTCATTGTGCCCTGGGCGTTCACGGCATTCGGTGCCTTCCTGCTCCGGCAGTTCTTCCTTGGCGTACCCCAAGAACTCGACGACGCGGCCAGGGTGGACGGCGCGGGAACCCTGAGGACCTTCCTGTTGGTCATGCTTCCACTGGCTAGGCCCACCATGGCCGTCCTGGCGGTCTTCAGCTTCATCAGCTACTGGAACTCGTTCCTCTGGCCATTGGTAGTGATCAACGACGTCAACAACCTCGGCACCATCCCGCTGGGGCTCCAGATGTTCTTCGGCCAACAGGGCAATCAGTGGCACCTGGTCATGGCCGCCTCCGTGATCTCAATGGCTCCCACCCTTCTGCTGCTGATCCTCCTGCAGAAACACCTCGTCAAAGGCATCGTCACGAGCGGCTTTGGCGGCCGCTGAAGCGTTACCTCCAAGGCCGCACAACACTCAACAACCCAAAGACCCGCAACAACCTTGAAGGAGTAACTACCAATGATCGCCCAAGCACCTTGGTTTACGGAGTCCCGGTTCGGCATGTTCGTCCACTGGGGCTTGTACGCCCTGCCGGCCCGGCACGAGTGGGTCATGAACCGCGAACGCATTCCTGCCGAGGAATATGAAAAGTACTTCCAGCACTTCAACCCGGATCTCTATGATCCGCGGGAATGGGCCCGTGCTGCGAAGGACGCCGGGATGAAGTACGTCGTGCTGACCACCAAGCACCACGAGGGCTTCTGCCTGTGGGATTCCGCCCTTACTGACTACAAATCCACCAAGACTCCGTCCGGCCAGGACCTGGTGGCCCAGTACGTTGAGGCATTGCGGGAATTCGGCCTGAAGGTGGGTTTCTACCATTCACTTATTGACTGGCACCACCCGGATTTCACCATCGACGGGTTCCACCCCGAACGCGACAATCCCGAGGCCGAAAAGCTCAACGAGGGCCGCGATATGGCCCGCTACCGCGAATACCTCCATGGCCAGGTGCGAGAACTGCTGAGCAACTACGGCCAGATCGACTACCTCTTCTTCGACTTCTCCTACACCAGCGAGGACCACAAGGACATTTGGGGCGGCAAAGGCCGCGAGGCGTGGGGTTCAGTGGAACTCCTGAAGATGGTCCGGGAACTTCAGCCGGGCATCATCGTCAACGATCGCCTGGACATTCCCGGCGACTTCGCCACGCCCGAGCAGTACCAGCCTTCCGGGCCTATGGTGGTGGACGGCGTCGAGGTGCCTTGGGAGGCGTGCCAGACCCTGAACGGCAGCTGGGGCTATGACCGGGACAACCTGGACTACAAGTCCGTGGACCTGCTGGTGCGCATGCTTGTGGATGGAGTGTCCAAGGACGGAAACCTGCTCCTCAACGTCGGCCCCACTGGCCGCGGAAATTTCGATCCCCGGGCCGTGGAGTCCCTCCGCGGCATCGGCGACTGGATGAAACTGCACGCCCGGGCCATCTACGGGGCCGGCCCTGCGGCCTGGACCCCGCCAGCCGACACCCGGTATACGCGCCGCGGTGACCGCCTCTACGTCCACTTGTTCGCGTGGCCGTTCGAATACGTCCACCTCCCCGAACTCGCCGGCAAGGTGGAATACGCCCAACTGCTCAACGACGCTTCCGAAGTCGCCATGCTGGAGATCGCCCCGGACCGGGAAGCAATCAACACCACCCCTGGAGGACAGCCAGCAGGTACCCTGACACTGAAGCTGCCTGTCCAGCGACCGGACGTGGCGGTGCCCGTCGTCGAACTCTTCCTGAAGCCCGGGGTATAGCGTGCCGGAAACCATCGCTCTTCACACCCGGCTCAAACCGGGTGCCGAGCAGGACTATGCGGATGCCCATGCGGGGATCCCTGCCGAACTCGTCGCTGCCCTGAAAGAGGCCGGCGTGGGCAATTGGAGGATTTGGCGCAGCGGCCAGGATCTCTTCCATCTTGTTGAGGTGGCGGACTACCGGGCCATGCGCCGGGCGCTCGCGGACCACCCCGCCAATGTTCCGTGGCAAGCCCGCATGGCGGAGCTGCTCGAAGTCCAGGATGACTATTCGGGCAACGACTCGGGTATCGAGTTGGTATGGGAGCTGGAATGAGCGGGACAACGTGGACCGAGCAACTGGGCAAGCTCGGCTTCGGCGCCGCTGGCATCGGCAACCTGTACCGTGCCATGCCGGACTCCCGGGCCGCCGCCACCGTAACGGCCGCCTGGGACTCCGGGGTCCGCTACTTCGACACCGCCCCGCACTACGGCTTGGGGCTGTCCGAGCGAAGGCTCGGTGCCGTGCTTGGAGACAAGCCGCGCGGTGAATTCACCGTGTCTACCAAAGTAGGCCGGCTCTTGGTGCCCAACACTGCCGGGACCAACGCGAAAGACGACGAAGGCTTCGACGTCCCGGCGACGAGCAAACGCCAATGGGACTTCTCAGAAGCAGGGATCCGGCGGAGCATCGAGGAATCGCTTGAACGTCTCGGCCTGGACCACGTGGACATCGCCTACCTGCACGATCCTGATGTCCACGATCTTGCCAGGGGAATCGGCGAAGCGCTGCCGGCCTTGGAAAAGCTGCGTGCGGACGGCGTGGTGAAGGCGATCGGCGTCGGGACCAACTCGGCGGAAGCCGCCCTCGAATGCGTCGAAGCGGCGGATCTGGATCTGGTGATGCTCGCCGGCCGTTACACCTTGCTCGAGCAGCCCGGCGTTCCCTTCCTGGACCGCTGTGTGGCGCGCGGTACCGGCGTCGTGAACGTGGGCGTGTTCAACTCCGGCCTGCTGGCGCGACCCGAAGTACCCGAGGACGCGCATTACAACTATGCGCGTGCCCCGCGGGCGCTGGTGGAGCGTGCCCGGGCGCTCGCCGGCGTGTGCCGGGACTTCGGGGTGGAGCTCCCGACGGCGGCACTCCAGTTCAGCCTGCGGCATCCCGCCGTCGTGAACGTGACGGTGGGGGCGAGCACCCCGGAGCAAGTGTCCACCAATGCTGCGAGGATGCGTGAGGACGTGCCCGAAGAGCTGTGGGCGGCTTTGGCAGGTGTGCCGGGGTGATTGATTCCCACCTGCATCTGTGGGAGCTCGGGCCGGGGGCTTATTCGTGGCTTGGCCCGCAGCATGGCGGACTCTTCCGCAGTTACCGCGAGGCTGAGGCCCAGGAAACCTTGGACGCGGCCGGAGTCAGGGGAGCGGTGCTCGTCCAGGCTGACGACACCGTTGCGGACACTGAGTTCATGCTCGCCGTCGCCGACCGCAACTCCTGGGTACTCGGCGTCGTGGGCTGGATTCCCCTCGAAAAGCCGGCCGAGGCGGAGAAAGAACTGGAACGGTTCCTCCGGAATCCTGCGTTCCGGGGTGTCCGGCACTTGGTCCACGACGATCCGCGGGACGACTTCCTCGAATTGCCCGTGGTCCGCGATTCCTTGCGTATGCTCGCTGGCCACGGATTGGCGTTCGACGTCCCGGACGCCTTTCCGAGGCACCTCGGGGGTGCGGTCCGGCTTGCGAGGGAACTGCCGGAGCTGACGGTTGTCCTGGACCATCTCGGGAAGCCGCCGTTGGCCGACGCTGCGGCGATGGACTTGTGGCGAACGGAATTCCGGGCCTTGGCCGAGCTGCCCAACACTGTGGCCAAGGTGTCAGGCCTGCACTTGCCGGGCGTCCCCTATACGGCCGAGGCCTTGCGCCCACTCTGGGACGAGGCCCTGGAGGCTTTCGGTCCTGGACGGCTCATGTTCGGTGGCGATTGGCCTGTCAGTACCTTGGGTGCGCCATACGGACGCACTCTCGAGGGGCTGCTCGAACTGGCCGCGGAGCTCACTTTGGCCGAGCGCAGGGAGTTCCTTGAAGGGACCGCCGTGCGGACGTATGGGCTTCAGAAACGAAGCATGGACGCCAGCTAGAGCGCCTGGCGCAACCAGCTTTCGACGCCGCTGATGTGGACCGTGACGAGCGCCCGGACCAGCTCGGCGTCGCCGCGTTCCAAGGCGTCCGCGATGGCCTTGTGCTCGGCGAGGGTATGCGCCACGGCCTTTTCCTGGGTCAACCCGCGCCAAATGCGTGCCCGGACGGTGCTGCTGGAGAGGGCTTCGAGCAGGCCGGCGAGGTAGTCGTTGCCGGCGGCCTGGGTGATGATCCCGTGGAATTCGAGGTCGTGGGCAACGAGTTCCTCGACGTCGGTGTTCTCGTCGATCCCGTCCATCGTGGCGCGCAGCTCCGTGAGTGCCGTGGGAGTGATCTTGCCTGTGGCGATGAATGCGGTGGCGGGCTCAAGGATCCGTCGGACCTCAAAGAGTTCCAGGATGGAACGGTCCTGATGCAGATCAACGACGAACGCCACGGCTTCGTTGAGCAACTTGGCGTCAAGGCTCGTGACGTAGGTGCCGTCCCCACGCCGGACGTCCAGGACACGGATGAGCTCGAGGGCTTTGACGGCCTCGCGCAAGGAGCTTCGCGAGAGGCCGAGCCGTTCACTCAGTTCCTTCTCCGGCGGGAGGCGGTCCCCGGCCTTGAGTTCGCCGCGGATCAGCATGTCCTTGATCTTGCCGATCGCTTCATCTGTGACAGCCATGGCTACATCCTAACGGCGAATGATCCGATGTCTGGCACCCAACTGACTCGCATTTGTTGTCGTTTAGAGGTCTCATAACGACAACAAATGCGAGTCAGTTGGGCAGTACTGCAGGGCCTAGATCTTGTCCTCGGCTCCGGCAACCGGCAGGTTGGCGATCACGGGGGAGCTGCCGGTGTAACCGTCCCGGGCCGCAGCGATCTCGTGGATTTGCTTGCGGCACATGTACCAACCAACCACGATGAGCGCACAGGCGATGGCCGTGACCAGCATGGTGAGTGGAGAGTCGATGAACACCATTACCAGCACACCCGCGAGGAACAGCAACGAGAGGTAGCCGGTGTACGGGGCGCCGAACATCCGGAAGGATGGACGTTTCAGCCAGCCTTTGTCCGCCCAGCGCTTGAGCTGCATCTGGCACAAGACGATCGTGGCCCACGTGACGATGATGCCCACGGAGGCGACGTTGAGGACGATCTCGAAGGCGTCGGACGGTACGAGGTAGTTCAGCGGGACACCGAGCAGGGAGACGCCGGCCGTGATGGCGATGCCGCCGTAGGGGACGCCGGCTTTGTTCATGCGCTGGGCGAACTTTGGAGCGGATCCGGCCACGGACATGGAGCGCAGGATGCGGCCGGTGGAGTACAGGCCGGCGTTCAGGGAGGACAGGGCAGCCGTGAGGACCACGAGGTTCATGATCACGTCTACGCCCTGCACGCCGATGTGCCCGAAGAAGGTCACAAACGGGCTGACACCCTTGACATAGGAGGTGTACGGCAGCAGCAGCGCCAACAGGATGACGGAACCGACGTAGAAGACGGCGATGCGGAAGACCACGGAATTGATGGCCTTGGGCATGATCTTCTCGGGGTTCTCCGTTTCGCCCGCTGCGGTACCCACGAGCTCAATCGAGGCATAGGCGAACAGCACACCCTGCATGAGGATGATCATGGGCAGGATCCCGTTGGGGAAGATTCCGCCGTGGTCCGTGAGGAGGCTGAAGCCGACTTCCTGGCCCGGTACCGGCGTGCCGAAGACGACGAAGTAGGTACCGACGAACAGGAAGGCCACCAGCGCGGCCACCTTGATGAGCGCGAAGTAGAACTCCATTTCACCGAAGACCTTGACCGAGACCAGGTTCAGGCCAAGCACCACCAGAAGCGCGATCAGTGCCCAGGCCCATTGCGGGACGACGCCGATCCAAGGGACGTATTTGCCGAAGAAGTTCATGTAGAGGGCCGCGGCCGTGGTGTCCACGATGGTGGTGGTTGCCCAGTTGATCCAGTAGAACCAGCCGGAGACAAACGCAGCCTTCTCGCCGAAGAACTCGCGGGCGTAGGAGACGAAGGAGCCCGACGACGGGCGGTGCAGCACGAGTTCGCCGAGGGCGCGCAGGATCAGGAAGGCAAAGAAGCCGCAGACCGCATACGCGATGACGAGGGAAGGGCCCGCAGCGTTGAGGCGGCCGCCGGCACCCAGGAACAGGCCGGTGCCGATGGCGCCGCCGATTGCGATCATCTGGATCTGACGCGGCTTCAGGCTCTTGTGATAGCCCTTGTCCTCGGCGTGGAGGAGCTTTTCAGTGGAGTGCGCCTGCGGAGGGACCGTGTGGTCCGTGATGGGTGCATTGGTCATGGGAATCCTTAGGGGTGTCCTGTTGGGGGTCCGGATCTTGCCGTCCGGCCTGTTTCTTCGCGCGCTCAGGCCCGACGGCGGCTGGTGGGTGCCGCCGTCGTCGGACGCTCTGGGCGGCTCAGCTTAATTGCTGAGGTTGGCCAGGCGTTCGGGGCGGAGGAGCTCATCGAGCTGCTCCGAGGTCAGCAAGCCGTGTTCGAGAACGAGCTCGGCGACGCCCTTGCCGCTTGCCAGCGCTTCTTGGGCAATGGCAGTGGCGGAGGCGTAGCCAATGTGCGGATTGAGTGCCGTGACGAGTCCGATCGACTGCTCTACCGTGAGGCGCAGGTGTTCGGTATTCGCGGTGATGCCCCGGATACAGCGCGACGTGAGTGTGCGGCACGCGGCTTCCAGGTGGGAGATGCTCTTGTGGAGGCTGTGGACGATAATCGGTTCGAAGGCGTTCAGCTGGAGCTGTCCGGCTTCGGCTGCCATGGTGACTGTGACATCGTTGCCGATGACTTCATAGGCCACTTGGCTGACCACTTCCGGGATCACCGGATTGATCTTGCCTGGCATGATGGACGATCCCGACTGCACAGCCGGGAGGTTGATCTCGCCCAGTCCCGCACGCGGTCCGGAGGACAGCAAGCGGAGATCGTTGCAAATCTTGGAAAGCTTGACGGCGACGCGCTTGAGCACGCCGGAGAGGTGGACGAACGCGCCTACGTCCTGGGTGGCCTCGATGAGGTCCACCGAGGTGACGAGGGGCAAGCCGGTGATCTCGGCCAAGTGCCTGCAGGCTGCTGCGGCGTATCCAACGGGGGCGTTCAGGCCGGTCCCGATGGCGGTGGCGCCGAGGTTGATCTCGTGTATAAGCAGCTGGGACTCGGCCAGTCGCGCCCGGTCCTCGCCCACGGTCACTGCGTAGCCACCGAATTCCTGGCCGAGGGTCATGGGGACGGCGTCCTGCAACTGCGTGCGGCCCATCTTGACCACCGCGCGGAATTCCTGGCCCTTCTCCGCGAAGGCGACCTGGAGTTCCTGAAGAGCCTCCAGAAGGCCCTGGACCGAGAAAATGGTGGCCAGGTTGACGGCGGTGGGGTAGACATCGTTGGTGGACTGGCTCAGGTTGACGTGGTCGTTCGGGTGCAGCCTGGCGTAGTCGCCCTTGGGGTGGCCAAGGATTTCAAGGGCCCGGTTGGCAATGACCTCGTTGGCGTTCATGTTGGAGCTGGTGCCGGCGCCGCCCTGGATAACGTCCACCATGAACTGCTCGTGAAGCTTGCCGTCCAAGATGTCCTGGCAAGCCTGCTCGATCGCGTCCGCCCGTTCGTCGTCCAGGAGGCCGAGCTCGCGGTTGGTGCGGGCGGCGGCGAGCTTGACTGCGGCGAGGCCTTTGACGAGGTTGGCGTTGCTGGCCAAGGGGTGGCCGGTGATGGGGAAGTTCTCGATGGCACGCAGCGTGTGCACGCCCCAGTAGGCATCAGCAGGGACGTCGCGGTCACCGAGGAGATCGTGTTCCGAGCGGAACCGTGGAATTGTCGTGGTGGGCACGGCAGATGTCATTGCTGTCCTTAGGTCTTTTGTGCTTGTTTGGCTGCGTCAGTTGGACTCAGTCGAAGTCAGTTGGATGCGAGGAAGTTCGCGGCACGGAGCACGCCAACAGGGTGGCCGCCGCCCAACACAGGCGCGCTGGCAAGCGTGGCGAGCTGGCCGCCGTCGAGCCCTAGTTCCTCAAGGACGCGGACGGTGACGGGCATGCGGGCTCGATCGCCGCCGTCGGAGATCTTGATGGCGACGCCGGTGCCGTTCCGCAGGCCGATGAGCTGGAGGCCTTCGAAGCCGTCCTTGGCAAGCAGCCCTGGAATCGTGCGCATGATCGCTGTGACGTCGCGACCCTCGCCGGCCACCATCTCGGGGAAAGCGCGCATCGCGTGGGCTACTTGGCCTTCTGCTTGCGTGTTGTCCGCCGCCGCCATGCGGCCATAGGCCCGCGCCATGCCGTGCAGGCTGTGGGCAAAGAGCGGGGTGCCGCAACCGTCCGTGCTGATGGCCGCTGAGTCTTCGCCCGTGAGTTCGGTAATGGTGTCCTTCACGAGCACCTGCAGGGGATGTTCGGGATGCAGGTAGCCCTGGACAGGCCAGCCGTTGATCACGCACGTGGCGGCCATGGACGCGTGCTTGCCGGAACAGTTCTGTGCGAGTTGGGTGGGCTTGCCGCCGGCGCGGAGCCATTCTTCACGCTCGGCGGTGCCATAAGGGAGGTCGGTGCTGTTTTCCAACGCGCTTTTGTCCAGGCCGTGCATTTCGAGGATGCGTGCGGCACCGTCAAGGTGCATAGTGGCGCCGGAGTGGCTTGCAGCGGTGAGGGCGAGGAGGTTCTCCGGAAGCTTGAGCCCCGCGCGGACCATGGCGACCGCCTGCAGCGGTTTGAGGGAGGACCGCGGGTAGAACGCGGCGTCGGGCTCGCCCGCTTCGAGGAGGGTTTCACCGTCAGGCCCGACGGCGATCAGGGAGCCGTAGTGGACGCTCTCGACCAGGCCGTCGCGGGTCTGTTCCGCGAGGGGGACGTGGCGCGGGGTTGGCGGAATCGTCCCTGCCGGGGTGGTTTCGGGCATAGCGGTGCGCGTTGCATGCGGGGTGGGCATGACTTCCTTCAGTTGGTGGATCATTTGCTGAGGATGGTGTCCAACGCAACGCTGACGGCGCTGAGATGGTCGGCCATGGCGGCTTCGGCGGCTGAGGCGTCACCGGCTTCGATGGCTTCGACGATGCGGAGGTGTTCATCGTCTGAAACATGCTGGCGGTCGGCCACCATGTTCAAGGTTTCGGATTGGTGGGCAAGGGCTTCGCGGATGTCTGCGACGACGCTTTCGAAGACCTTGTTGCCGCTTGCGCGGGCAATGGCAGAATGGAAACTGGCGTCGAGGCTGACCCAGGTCTCAGGGTCGGTCTCGACTGCCATTGAACTGACGATTTCCTTGAGGTGTTCAAGTTCTTCCGGGCTGCGGCGTTTCGCAGCCAGGCCAGCTGCCGGGACTTCGATATGCGGGCGTGCCTCGTTGAGGTCCCGTGCCGAGTACTGGCCGAGTGTGAGGTCATTGGCTACCCGGTCGGCGACGACGAACGTGCCTTTGCCGGTCTTGGTGACCGTCAGCCCGAGCGCAGTGCAGGAGCGGAGCGCCTCACGGATCACCGAGCGGCTTACCCCGTACTGCGCTGCCAGCGTGGCCTCAGAACTGAGTTTGGCCCCCACTTCCACGTTTCCGTCTTCGATGTCCTGGCGGATGGCGCTGAACACAGCTTCCGCGGCACTGAAGCGGGCGAGGGGCCGGGGGCTTGATGGCTGGGCCACTTGGGCCGGCCGGGGGACGGCGCCGCTTGTGGCGGTGCGCTGGCCAGCCGCAGCTTTCTGGCTGACGGCTGGCTGTCCAGTGGCGGCCTGTCTGGCTGTCCGGCTGTCTGACAGGTTCACTCTACGAATATGGCACGGGTCACAGGGCGGTGTCAAGATTCGCTGGCTTGTCGGGTGGCCCTCGACTTAAAAGCTGAATGCCCCAGATTTAATTGTCTGACGCTCTTATGGCGGCGAGTTGGTTGATTTCTAGGGGCGGGACCGGGCGTTAACTTAATTGTTATGACTACCCTGGCGAAAATCTCGGTGCGATGAAGCCCATCGAATTTCCCGACTTCCTGTTCAGCTCTCCGCTCGCCTAGGCCATCATCGAGCTTGAACGGATACGTAGCGACATGGGCGAGGGAACGGCTCATCCTGCGATCTTTTCGCAGTTGAAGGACCTCTTCCAGCTGATGTCGAACATCATGAGTGCGCGCATCGAAGGGAACCGCACATCGATTGTCGACGCGGTGGCGGGCGTGGAACGGGCCGATCGCTATGGCGACGTGCAGCAAAATGATGGTGTTCAATAGATCGTCCAGTTGCAACAAGCAACGGCCTTCGTCGATGCATCGGTTAGCCCGGGAACTACGCTGACACACGGACTTGTTCCAGATGGGATTCCTGCCCCAGATATTGAGAGAGCCTCAATAGGCCAGTCGGTCGAACCGGCATTCGTGAGGCGAACGAACTGCTGCCGGAGCATAATTACTCCCATGGCCAACCGTCCGCGCGGGGGATGGGATTCAACGACACAGACAGCACCGCCCATCACAGTGGAGGTGCCGGTCCTCGGTGTCGGGGCAGGGCCTGCGGACTATGAGGAGTTGTCGCGGTACGTGTTTGCCTTGCGCAGGCAGCGGGGATTGCACATGACGCTATTGCATTTGGGCGTCCTGGATGACTTTTGCCGGGACGTGGCTGATTGGACCAAAGGCAACACCCGCGCCGATTCGGCCATGCTCAGGACCGTCGCGTGGCTTGAGGCGCTGCCCGTACTGGAGGCCTTCTCCGGCAGCGCCGAAAGGCTGATCGTCCTGGGCAGCGGTGGAGTGTGCGGACTGGAAGTAGATGTGCCCGCCTCGGTGCATGACTTTCAGGTCTCCCTTGTACACGCGCTTCATGAACTCCTGGATGAACTGCTTGTCGACAACATCGACGACTTCATCCTCAGCTCCCCTGCCCTTGGATTCCGCTCGCCTCGCTGGGTACCCCATGTGGCTGTGGGCAGGCCACTGCACCGGGGACGCGGGCCTTGGGAGATCGGCCAGGTGGGAGTTGACTTCGGCGAATCGCGGATCAGGAACCGCCAGCATTTCCCTCAATTGCCGTAGTGGTACCTGCAAGCTCACGCGAAACTCCTTATCCGTGGCCTCTTAGCCGGATCGTTCTGGCATGGTGGATGGCGGCCAGCGCAATCGCGCTGGCGGTGAGCCGGAGGGCGTGGACCCTGTACCACCGCTTCAACAGGGGCTTGCGTTGCGTCTCGTCGAGCGGCTGGGGGCTGAAGAACAGCTTGGGGTTGACGGACCGAAGCAGGTACGCCGTAGCGGCCGCCCCCGTGGCGGAGCTCGCGGCACCCACCATCAGCCAAGCCCGATTGTCGGAATGCTTCCACCCGGCGACAAGGGCAGCGACGGCGGCAGGGGCGCTGAGAGGCGCGATCGGCGCGTAGTAGCGCCCGGGGCTTCCCGCTCCGAAGGGGGTTCGAGGGACTTCCCTGCTCGCTTCCAAGGACGCGACCCGGTCCGGGATTTTGACGATGGCCTCATAGAGATTGCCGAAGAACCAGTGTGCATGGGTGAACTCCGCGACACCCAAGATCCAATCAGCGAACACATCCCGACGGTCTGAAGAAGTCTGTCCCATGCCCACAATCTACCGCCGATGCCCCGAGCCGGACATGCAGTTCACCTTCCCCGTCACCCGCCCGGGTTATATGGTCAACACCACGGTCTGAGGACTGTGAGGCCAAACAGCCGGCACGATGGAAGGGAGCAGCCCGTGGTCAAGATCCGCATGATTTCGCCCGCGAATGTGCGCCATCGTTCCGGGGGAAACATCTACAATTCGAGGCTGGCTGCAGCCCTTCGGGGCCTGGGCGCGGAGGTCTCGGTCTGCAAGCTCGACGGCGACTGGCCTTCGGGGAGTGCCGGAGCCCGGAACCGCTTTGCAGCTGCACTTGCCGGAAGCGGTCTCGCCATCTACATTGTCGACGGCCTGATTGCCTCGGGTGCACCCGCGGAAATCGAGACCGCAACCGCTGCCGGGTGCCGTGTCTGGGTGCTGCTCCACATGCCCCCTTCCGGGGAGGAGCCAGTGGAAACGAGCGCGCTGCGCGCTGCAACAGGTCTTCTCTGCACTGGTTCCCGGACTGCCGAAACGGCCAGAACCCTAGGCCTGGGCAACGTGCACTTGGCGACCCCGGGGGTAGATCTCCCATCGAAAGCACGCCCGAGTCCACGAGCGACAGCGGCGCCGCATTTCATCATGGTGGGCGCCCTACTGCCCAATAAGGACCAGATCTTCTTTGTCGACGCGCTGGCCCGGATCAAGGATCTGGCGTGGACCGCAGCGCTGGTCGGATCCACCAAAGCAGACTCCTCGTACGCCGCCGCTGTGCAAGAGCGCATCCTCCGGAACGGACTGGAAAAACGGGTGGAAACAACAGGCGAGCTCTCCGGCCCGGCCCTGGAGGAGCAGTGGAACCGAGCTGACCTCAGTCTGTTGATCTCACACTCGGAGGCCTTCGGCATGGTGGTCCAGGAGTCCCTGGTTCACGGCATACCGGTGATGGTCCGAAAAGGAACCGGCGCCGTCGAAGCGCTCGGAGCCCACGGTGCCGGTGAGGCGATCGATCTCACCACAGGAATCGGATCGTTGGAGAAGTTCCTGCGGAGATGGCTCAGTGACCCTGCCCTACGGGAGGGATGGCAGTCAGCAGCCGAGGCGGCCAGCAGTGAGTTGCCACGATGGGAAGACACTGCAAGGGAAGTCCTTCGCGCCGTGGTGGCGGCCTAGTGGCTTCCCCAGCTATAGGTGCTGGATGCCTGCCCGCTGCATGGCGTCCCTGTAAGTTTCGATGTTCTTTGCCAGGAGTTCCTGCTGCTTCGCTTCAGACAGGGCAAATGCCCGTCCGCCGAGCGCGCTGGCCTTGTAGACCTTGATCCCGTGCTGCCGGAGTGGTGAGTGGTAGGTCTTCTCAAAGAGCGCCAGGAAGGCGGCGGCCTCAGCACCGTGCGCGACGACGGCGGAGACTCTCTTGTTGATCTTCAGGAACTGGCGGAAGGGGCGGAGCCCGTCGGTCTTCTCCTGTGCGCTCAGCGCCGGCGGCAGTTCCGGGTCGCGGACCCAAGGGTAGCAGTTCCACGGCATGACATAGCGGACGTCCAAGTCGGCCGAGTCATAGATCAGCTGCGCACGTCGGGCGGCGTCGTCGTCGTTGAGGTGCGATACGAATCCCGAGGTGGGGGCGCGCCCGGGACTGGTCTGGAGGGTGACGATCCGGCATTCATCTTCGTCATGCACTGGATCGATGTAAGGCACGGTGGAACCGGGCCGTTTGGCCATCAGTTCGTCGCACAGCTGCGTCACGGCAGCAATGTTGGGCTCCTGTAGCAAGGCCCTTTTTTCGTCCCAGTCAATGGTCACGTTCTCTCCTTCGGCAGCGCGGCGTCCAGAATCGGCGTCCCTTGCCACTTTACGCGTCGCTCACGCTCCTGCAGAGCCGAGGGACAAAACTGCCCGACGACGGGCCGAACAGTGAGCCTCCCGCCCCGCCTGTCGGGCGGGCTACTGTCCCTTGAGCTTCTGCATGTCGCGCCGGTCCTTCTTGGTGGGCCGACCTGCGCCGCGATCCCGCTGCGGCAGCCCGAGGGCCGGTGCTGCGGGGCGCTCGGGAGTGTGGTCAGTAAAGCAGTGGGATGCTGCTTCGGCCCCCACCCTCTTCGCAATGAGCCTCCGGACCTCAAGGATGCGCTCGAAGCCAGGCTGCCTTACACGGATGGTGTCGCCGATAATCACGGACTGGGACGCCTTGACCGGGTTGCCGTTGATTCGCACATGCCCCGCCCTGCAAGCGGTTGTGGCGGCGGAACGGGTCTTGTAAGCGCGGATCGCCCAGAGCCAGGCGTCAATGCGCACATTGCCGGCTTTTGATGTTTGGGCGGAAGTTGGAAGGCTAGTCATGATTGCGAACGAGTATAGTCGGCGCGCGAACCTGCGGCTCCAACGAAAAGCCGATTACCGGCGTCGAAGTTCCGCGTATTCAAGGTGCGGGACGACCGTCCCAGCGTCCCGCTCCAGGAAGTTGGTGCCGGGCGCCACGATCTCGTCAATGGCATCCAGGACGGCGTCGTTAAGCACAACATCGGCGGCCTTGAGGTAATCGACCAGATGGTCCTCCGTGCGTGGACCGATAACCACGCTGCTGACGGCCGGATGATTCAGGGCGAAGCCGACAGCAAGCTGAATAAGGGTGAGCCCATGCCGTTCGGCGACGCGGCCCAAGGCATCGGCTGCCAGGAGTTTGTTCCTGTTGAAAGGTGCCGAGACGTCGAAGCGCCCGGGAACGGCCGACGCACGGGAGCTTGCGGGCTGGGGGACTCCCACGCGGTAGTTCCCGGAGAGCCAGCCGCCGTCGAGCGGTCCATAGCTGAGCACGCCAAGGTTGTATTGCTGCGTGATCGCGAAGACGTCCCGCTCATTCGCGCGGACCAACAAGGAATAGGGCACCTGGTCCACCACTGGCGGAATGAGGTGGTTGGTGGTGGCGATCCACTGTGCCTCCACAAGCTGCGACGGCGTGAATACCGACGTTCCGTAGTAGAGGATCTTGCCCTGCCGGATGAGGTCGTTAAGGGCCGTGATGGTTTCCAGGACGTCTGTGTTGTAGTCCGGACGGTGCGCCTGGTAAAGGTCGATCCTGTCCGTCTGCAAGCGGTGCAGGCTGCCTTCCACGGCTTTCATGATCCAGCGCCGGGAATTGCCTGCATGCGCGGGATTCGGCCCCATTTGTCCGTGGAACTTGGTCGAAAGGAAAACGTCATCCCGCCTGCCTTGGAGGGCCCGGCCTACGATGGCCTCTGCCTCGCCTTGCGAATAGATGTCGGCGGTGTCGACGCTAGTGATGCCGGCGTCGAGGGCCGCATGGATAATGCGGATGCTCTCTTCGGCGCCCGTGGGCGCCGAGCCTGTCCCGAGGTTAAGGGTTCCCAGGGTAAGGGGGCTGATCAGGGCGCCTGTGCGTCCCAGGGTTCGAAGCTCGCTGAGGCTCATCTCCGGCTTCCTCCGTGAAGAATCAAGGCTGTGCAATGGATTGACACGACGCTACACATATCGTGGCCGGGGCACTCGAAAAACGTACAAATTCTTCGCTTTTCGTATTACGGGGTAATGAAAACAAGGAATGACGAATTATGAATTGACTTCATTCGACACGCGAATACACAAATATTGCCGTTATCGGCGTCGAGTGAATTAGTAGAAAGGCAGGCACGAAACCACAGAGAAAGGAACCCGCCATGACCCAGGTAACGGTGGATGGAGCCGCTTCGATCAAGCAGGCATTCGCGCAATTTCCCTCAGGCGTGGCGGCCTTCAGTGCCATGGTCGGCTTCGCGCCGGAGGCCCTGGTGGCATCGAGCTTCACAGTGGGAGTCTCGCTCGAACCACCGCTGGTCATGTTTGCGGTGCAGAACTCCTCCACCACGTGGCCTAAGCTCCGGCGCGCCCCTCGACTGGGTGTTTCCGTCTTGGCCCAAGGTCAGGAAGCCTTGTGCCTGCAGCTCTCCTCGCGGACCCAGGACCGATTCGCCGGCCTTGCGACCTCAACGAGCGACGCGGGCGCAGTGTTGATCGACGGCGCGGCGCTGGTGCTTGAATGCGAAGTGGTCTCAGAAACCCCCGCGGGTGACCACGCGATCGTCGTCCTCGAAGTGAAGTCCGTGGAGATCAACCACGACGCCGAGCCCCTCATCTACCACGGGGCCGGGTTCAGGCAACTGGCCGCCTGAGGCTGGACACACCCCAACTGACTCGCAGTTGTTGTCGTTATGAGCCTCCAAAACGACAACAAATGCTAGTCAGTTGGGTCAGCCGGGCACTGCGGATTGGGTCAGCCGGGCACTGCGGGGCGCTAGGCCCGGGGGCGGGACCCTGCTGAGGCCGTCACACGGCCGGAAGATACGGGTTTGCCGCCATGTGGTTCTCCCCGGTGTTCGCGTACCGGCACGCCAGTTCCGGATGACTCCGCTACATTCCCTTCTGCGGGTTCCTCGGAAGTCGGCGGTTCAGGGTCTGAAGCTGACGCTTCCCCGGCCCGTTCAGCTTCGCGTGCCGCAGCCCGGGCATCGGCCTCGGCGACGGCGGCAGCCCACTGGCTGTTCAGGACCGGAGGATCCTGCTTTATCGCGACCACAAAAGGATGTTCCTTCGCCTGGGTTGTGGCTGTGGCTGCGATACCGTCCTTGATCTGGGCAGGCTTGGGCCACGTCCGTGGGTTGACCAGCGACTTCCAAGGGACGTTCCGGACGGCTGACCACGACGCCGACCACAGCAGCTTGGTGGTCCCAACAAACCCAGGACGCGGTTTCCCGGGGACGAAGGGACCTGCGCCCAGCAAGCCGTCGTCCGCCGTCGTCGATTCCTCGGAATCCGAAAGCGGGACGGGCGCGCGCCGAGGCCGCGGGGGCAGGTGCACAACCGGCACGGCATCGCGTTTCGGGAAGATCCCGAACATCGCGAGCAGGATAATCGAAACCAGCTTCGCAACGCCGGCCAGCACCAAGGTGACAACCATCAGGAAGCCCAAACCAAGGAACATCAGCAAGGCCAGCCCGAGCGTTCCAAAAAAGGTCAGATTGAGGCCAAGTGTTGTTGGATCCTCCACGTAGCCTCCCCGAGCCAGAGTTGTGAGGTGAGCGCCGCAACCGAAGGTCTGCGGGCATGTCTTCTAGCCTAAGGGCGAAATGTGAATGAATCATCCGCCAAAGTCCGGCTCGCCGAGGTTGTTTCGAAGCTGTTATCTGCTGTGACAGAATTTGTTGCCTAGCTCTCACCTTCTCTTCCAGATAGGGCTTCAATGCCACTCGATCCGGCTCGCCTCCGACTCGGCGCTTGCCCTTGTTTGTCCGGGGAGCAGTACACCGAGTGCTGTGGACGCTTCCACCGCGGAGACGCCGACGCGCCTACGGCAGAACAGCTCATGCGTTCGCGTTACTCGGCCTTTGTAGTCCTCGACAGCGATTACCTTTTGCGCACGTGGCACCCGGACACCAGGCCTGCCGTGCTGGACCTGGACCCGGACATTGAATGGCGCCGGCTGGACATTCTGGCGACGCGCCAAGGCGGTCCCTTGGACACGGACGGGACGGTCGAGTTCGCGGCGCACTACCGGTCCGGCGGCGAACGTGGAGTCCAACGCGAAAACAGCCGCTTCCAGCGGATCGACCGGCGCTGGTACTACGTCGACGGCGACGTCGGCTAGCGGTACTTCCTGTGAAGGCTCTCCTTCGACGAGGCGCCGGGGGTGGCGTCGGCGATCCACGGGCCCGTCCCTTCGGATTGGTCAAGGATTCCGGCCTCAAGCCACGCATAGTCACCTGCGAGGACGTTCGAGGACAACTCATGATCGACGTCGTCGGTGTTCCGCCACAACTGATCGAAGTATCCGTCCACGCGAATCCGGGCCTGCTCGCAGTAGGCCTCGGCAAGTTCGTACGCCGCCGCACCTTGTTCCGGTGCGGTCTGCAGCAGCATCTCAGCCCGCGAGCAGCACGCTGCCATGGCAAACAACTCGGCCCCGATATCCACAATCCTGCCGAGGAACGCTTGTTTGTATTCAAGCTTCGCCTGCCAGCGGCCCATCCCGTAGAACGTCTGCCGGGCGAGCCGGCGCGAAGCCCGCTCGACATACCTCAGTTGTTTCGCGAGACGCCCGAACTCACTGTAGGACCGGGGGTCCAGGCCTGCTCCGGCCACGAGCTTAGGGAGCCATTTGGCGTAGAAACCTGAGGCGCCGACGGCGGCACGCGCCTTCTCCTGCAGCGTTGCGTCCGCTGAAGCGAGCTCGCCCGCGGCCGAAAGGTGGGCGTCGACGGCTTCGCGGGCGATGAGCAGGCGCATGATCTCGGACGAGCCTTCGAAGATCCGGTTGATGCGCATGTCCCTCAGCAGTTGCTCGGCGGCCACCGCCCGCTCCCCGCGGGCCTCCAAGGAATCCGCCGTCTCAAAGCCACGACCACCACGGATCTGCACCAACTCATCGGCCACCGTGTAGCTCAGCTCAGTGGACCAAAGCTTGGCCAGCGCAGCCTCGATTCGCACGTCCTTCTGACCGGCATCGGCCATCTCGGCAGAAAGTTCAAAGACGGCTTCAAGGGCAAAGGTGGTGGCGGCGATAAAAGCGATCTTCTTGCCGACGGCCTCGTGTTTTCCGACCGGACGGCCCCATTGGGTGCGGGCGTTGGACCATTCCCGGGCGATCTTCAATGACCATTTGCCCGCAGCCACGCACAGTCCGGGGATGGAGAGACGGCCAGTGTTGAGGGTGGTGAGCGCGATCTTGAGCCCTTGGCCCTCCCGGCCGAGCCTGTTGGCTGCCGGTACGCGGACCTGGTGGAACCGCGTCACGCCGTTCTCGATGCCGCGCAGGCCCATGAAGGCGTTGCGGTTCTCCACGGTGATGCCGGGCGAGTTCATCTCCACAACGAACGCCGTGATCCCGCCCTTGAGTAACGTGCCGTCGGATGCGGTGCGGGCAGGAACAACCGCCATGACCACCACCAGTTCGGCGATCACGCCGTTGGTAGTCCAAAGTTTGACGCCGTCCAAAAGGTAAGACTCGCCGTCGTCGCTTGGCACTGCGGTGCAGCCCATCCGGGCGGGGTCGCTGCCGACGTCGGGCTCTGTCAGCAAGAAGGCCGTAATGGCGCCGGCGGCGCAACGCGGCAAGTACTCCTGCTTTTGCTCGGGCGTGCCGAACACTTTGACCGGCTCCGGGACGCCGATGGACTGGTGGGCCGAAAGCAACGCGCCAAGGCTCGGATGGACTGATCCCAAAAGCGCCAGCGCCCTGCCGTAATACACCAGCGACAGGCCCAAACCGCCGTACTCGCGCGGAATCTTCATGCCGAAAACGCCTAATTCGGTGAGGCCCGCGAGGTATTCGTCCGGGATCTTGGCGTCGCGTTCGATCATACGGCCGGACATGGTGCCGCAGAACTCCGTCAGCTTCGCCATGAACTCTTCGCCGCGCTCGACGTCTTCAGCCCTTGCCTGGGGCCAGGGATGGATCAGTCCAAGATCGAAGTCTCCCAGATACAGCCCCTTGGCGAAACTCGGGCGGTTCCATTCGGTGTCGCGGGCGGCCTCTGCGACGGCGCGGGCTTCTGCGGCCGTGACGCCGTTGCTCTTGTTGTCAGTGGCGGAGGTCATGGGAGGACTCCTCTTGCCGGTTGTGCCGGTTTGAGCCCAGGATCCGCCTCGGGTGGCGGACCCTTCAGCTGTCCCTCAATGCTACCCGCGGGTAGGTACCCGTGCTAGGGGCCGTTTGCGATGGGAATTCCATCGGCAGTTCCACTTTTCCGGCCTGGTGCACCAACTGATCCCACGCAAAATTGATGCCGTGGACCAGCCCACCCAACACGTTCTTCACGGTGTACCAAGCGAGGCTTCCCGCTCCGATCAACGCAAGCGTGGCCATGGCGGCTACCGCGATGAAGGCTGCCAGAACCAGCCCAAGGATCAGTGTTCCCACGAAGACATAGATGCTGGTGTCTAAGGTCGTTAAGTCGAACTGCATTGGGTCCCCTCCGCAACGCTGCCAAATCCGACGTCGGAGCGTCGACGTCGTTGGTGTCGACATTAGGGTCGGCACCGGCGGTTCAGCCAGCAACAACACCGGCGTCGGGCCTGTTGATACGCGATCGAAACCCTACCGGCAGGTAGATCACGGAAGGGTTGCGGCGCACCCTGCGTTAACCTTGTACGGGGCAGTTTTCGGGATTTCCGCTGCCAGAAGGTTCCGCGGCAGCTGAAGGAGAGTAAGTGTCCCGCTCAGCAATGTCCTCAGCCGACGCCATCAGTGCGCGGCTCAGGGACCTCGAACTCTTGACCAAAGGCCCTGCGTGGGCCCTCACTCGCTCGGCACCCTGGGTCATCGCGGTGCTCCAGGCATCCTTTACCCGAACAAGACCGCAGCTTCCGCTCGAGGAGTTCCATGCCGACGTCGACGCTTTCCTCGAGCAGCTCCGCAGGCAGGATCCCGGGCTTGGCGGCCAGGGGAGCGGCAAGGCCTTCGCCGACGAATGGACCCGCAAGCAGTTCCTGACCCGTCGCGGCCAGTCGGGACAGATCGTCTACGAAATCACCGAGGCCGCCGCACGCGTCCTGGCTTTCCTGGACAGCCTGTCCAGCGAACGCTCCACGCTCAATGGTTCCCGGCTCGGAACGCTGCTGGGCGACGTCGAAAAGCTCGCCAACGAGACGAACCCGGACCAAAGCGCCCGTTTGGAATCCCTTGAAGAGGAGATCCAAGAGCGCCAGCAGTTGATCGAAGACATCAGTTCCGGCGACTTCGACGGTCTTTTGGACGATGAGCAAGCCGTCGAAGCAGCCGGGAACATCCTCGACCTTGCGGCGAGCCTGCCGGCAGACTACAAGAAGATGCGCGACCGCATCGAGGAACTGGTCGGCGAGCTCCGCAACCAGATCATCGAGGAGTCGCTCAGCAAGGGCGCCACCATGGCGCAGGTCCTTGAGGCGGACAAGCGCCTGCGGCAGAGCCCTGAAGGCCGCACATTCCGCTCCTTCACGGCGTTCCTTGAGGACCCGCAGCAACAGTTGCGGTTCCGTTCGGCAATCGGTGACGTGTTGAGCCGCCAATTCGCCGACGAACTCAGCCATGAGGACCGGGAAACCCTCAAGAACCTCGTGGCGGAACTGCGCACCCAGCACAGCCAGATCCAGCGGATCTACGGCCGGTTGTCCGAGAGCCTGAATAACTACATCCAGAGCGACGACATCCGCCAGTCCGTCAGGCTGCGGGAGGTCCTGCGCGAAGCCGAACAGGCTATCCGTTCCATGCCCTACGAACGCGACCGTCCCGGCCTGGTCCGCGGTCCGGTGTTGTTCAATGCGGGATTCGAATCGCTCGCCATGGTCAAGCTCTTCGATCCGGATGAGTTTGCGGCACCGCCAAAGCTGGCCGACCCCATCGCCTTCAGCGATTCGGACCGCGTGCGTTCGCTGCGCTCCGCAAAGGCAAGACCCGACGCCGTCCGCTCGGCAATGGCGGGTGCCTCGACGCTGGCGGGGGCTTGGGCGAACCTCCCGGAGGAAGAACGGCACATCAACACGGTCCGGGCCCTCCTGTCCGAAGCGCTGCACGGTGGTGCGGCGTTCGACCGGGCCACCTGGGAAAACATCGACTTCGAACAAATCGATGGCAGCACACGCACCGCGTACCTGCCGCTCGTGACCCTGACTAAGGATTCCGATGACTGACGCCCACCCCACCGAGCATGCCCCCTCTTCGGAACAAAGAGTGGACATAGCGCAGCATGTCCACTCCGATCCCTTCCGCGTCACGCCGCGCGACACATTCGTAGACGGCGCGGCGTTGTTCCCGGGCGACACCGGCGTGCTGCCTATGAAGGTTCGCCAGGCGCTCGTGCGGCTGCTCAAGGGTCCGTATGTCGACGGCGGCCGCGACGAAAAGCTCTGGACCACCCTTCTGGACAACCAAGTGATCCTCCGCAGCCGGCTTTCGGAGCTTTTCCTGAGCATGCAGCTCGACCACGAACGCAAGATCGCGGTGCTCCGGCCCGTCGATCCCGAAGCTATCGGAGGAAGCGCCCGCTCAAGCATCCTTCGCCAACAACGCGCGTTGAGCCGTGTGGAAACCATCGTGCTACTGCGCCTGAGGCTCCTTCTCGACCGCCATGTCACGGCCCAGACGGACCCGGTGATCTCTCGCGAAGAAATCGCCGAACTCGTGGCGCACTACCAACCATCCGGCCAACAAGATGCCCTCCGCGACACCGACGTCGTGAACCGCACCATAACGAAACTCCTGGCCCGCCAACTCCTCCTGGCCACGGGCATCGAAGACACGTTCGCGATCTCCAAGGCCCTCCCCCTGGCTCTCCCCTTCGAAAACATCGGCGACATCCCAGCCCAAATCGAAGCCCTGATCGCCGTAGCGGCCGACGAATCAGGCACGGAACCCCTCATCGAACTAACAGAAACAGACGACGACGGCGACCCGACCGGCGAACTGCCCGACGTCGTGGTGGATGACGACGGGGAAGAGGACGGCTCGGTGACTGACCGCAGCGGCGATGAACACGCCGCAGCATCCACCGCGGAGGCAAACGCAACCGCGGCAAACGCAACCACAACTGACGCAACCACAACACCCAAGACCATCAAGGAGGCAGCCAAATGACCATTGCGACGATGCTTCCGATCGGCGAACTCACCAACCCGGGCCAGATGCGCCTAGCCTTGGTCCAGGTGGTCAACTGGGGCACGTTCCATGGCGCCCATACGATGCACGTGGACCGCAACGGCACGCTGCTGACAGGCAATTCGGGAGTCGGCAAGTCGACGTTGTTCGATGCGATGTTGCGCGTCTTCGATGCCCGTCCGCGCTCCAATGAGGCTGCCGCGCAGCGCGCTGGCGGGGCTGTGGAGGACAAGAGGACCACGTTCACGTACATGCGTGGAAAAGTGGGCGACAAGGCCGTGGGCGAGGGTTCGGCCAGTGCCTTCCAGCGCCCGGGTGCCACGTGGTCCGCCGTCGCCCTGACGTTCGACAATGCGGTCGGCACCAAGATCACCATCTCGGCCCTCTTCGACCTGCCCAAGAACGGCACGGAGTCCAGCGTCGGCCGGTTCTACGTCATTGACAACAAGCCCTTGGATCTCGGCGCCATTGAGGGCATCGCGGAGAAGCGCTTCACGAAGGGCGCGCTGGAGACCATATTCCCGGACGCCCAGATCTTCGATGTGCACAAGGCCTTTGCGGAGCGTTTCCGCCGGCTTCTCGGCATCAACTCGGACCAGGCGCTCCCGCTTTTGCGTGTGATCCAGGCCGGTAAGGGGCTCGGCGGCAGCGTCAACACGTTCTTCCGCGACCAGGTGCTCGACGCGCCCGCGACGCTCACTGCTGCGGACGACGTCGTCGAGGAATTCAGCAACCTCATGTCCATCAGGCAGCGGCTGGAGGACGTCCGCCAGCAGCGCGACCAGCTGGCCCCCGTGCCCGGGATGAACAAGGAGTATGCCCAGTCGTTGCTGGAGGCCAACCGGCTCCGGGAGCTCAGCGGCGAGGAATTCGACGCGTACAAGCAGCAGCTCTCGGTCACGGTCCACGCCAAGACCTTGGCCCGTTTCAAGGACCTTGCCCAGGCGAAAGCCAAGGAACTCAGCGCCGAGCGGGCCGTGCGGGACGCGCTCGCCAAGGAGCTTCGCCAGCTCGAATCGGATTACAACAACCAGGGCGGGAACGCGATTTCGGCGATCGAGCAGTCGCTTGAAAACGCCCGGGTCGGCCTCAAGCTCCGGCAGCAGGTGGAGGAGTCGGCCCGCCAAGCATTGGCCGACGCCGGACTCAACCTTGAGTGGACGGCTGAGGGGTGGGAGCAGGCCCACGAGCAGGCAGCGAGCCGCTCTGCCGAGCTCAAGGACGATTCCGAAGCGCTGCGGGAACTCCGCTTCGAAGCTTTCGACGGCCACGCGACCAAGAAACGCGAACTCGCCGCGGCCCAGCAGGAGCTCGTCTCGCTGAAGACGCGCAAGTCTTTGCTGCCGCCGTCGAGCATTGAAAACCGCGCCGCGATCGCCGCAGCCACTGGCGTTCCCGAGGACCGCATGCCCTTTGGAGGCGAGCTGATAGACCTCGCCGAGGGGGAGGAACAGTGGCGGCCCGCGGCCGAGCGCGCCTTGCGGAACCTCGCCACGACGCTGCTGGTTCCAGGCGAGCACTTCGCCGCCGTCACGCGCTACCTGAACGACAACACCGTCCGCGGCGCGCTGCGGGCAGTGGACGTCTCCAAACCGCTCGCGGGCGGCGCTTTGGCTGTGGAGGACGTGTCCGACGGCGACCTGCTGACCAAGCTGAACATCCTCACCTTGGGGGCGAGGGGCGACTCCGTCGTAGAGGCAGCTGAATGGATCCGCGAGCGGATCGCCCTCGATTTCGCCTACCCGTGCGTGGAAGATCCGGACGAGCTCGCGAAGCTGGACAAGGGCCTGAGCCTGGGCGGTGTGGTCAAGCGCAACAGGCACACAGTGGAGAAGGACGATCGCTTCACGAGCCGGCAGGACTACGTTCTCGGTTTCGACAATGCTTCCAAGCTGGAGCTTGTGGCCGCGAAGGTCGGCGAGCTCGAAAACGAGCTTCTGAAGGCCGCCGAACTCGCCCAAAGCCGCGAGGATTCGCACCAAGGCATGACTCGGCAGCTCGAAGCGTTGCGCCGCATCGCCGACGACGAACGTGGCTGGGAACAGGTCTCCGCAGCGGTGGCGGCCGAGGAGCTCGCGAAGATCGAACAGCGGCTCAAGGACGCCTTGGCCGCGCAGGCCGACTTGGAACCCTTGCGTGCAAACATCGAGGCCGTACGCGAAAGGCACCAGTCCTCCACAGGGTCGGCGGCGGTTCTGCAGAGCGAATACAAGACGCTCGACCAGCAGATGACCACGGCTGACGCCCTCCTCGATGCCGCGCGCAAGCGCCTTGACCAGGCGCCGCCGTCGGGCGCTACTGTCACCGCCCTCGAGCCGTACTTCAGCGCATTCGGCGAGGTGGGCGAGCTCCACGAACTCGACACCCTGGCTGCCGAAGTTCGGAGCAAGCTCTTGGCGGAACTGCATGCCGCCGAGTCGCGCGGTCAGGCGTTGGCCGAGCGGCTGACGCGGATGTTCGAAGGATTCGTGCGCGAATGGGGCACCGCCATTTCCGCGGACCACGGCACCTCGATCGGTGCTGCGGGGGAGTTCGAGTCCCGTTACCACCAGATCGTCAGCGAAGGGTTGCCCGCGCAGGAAGCCGAATTCCGGCAGTTCTTCAACCAACGCACGCACGAATCGTTCAGCACCTTGCTGCACTTGCTCGACGAGGAACGTCGCGCGATCACGAGCCGCATCCTGCCGCTCAACGGCATTTTGTCCGAGGTCAACTTCCATGAGGGCAGCTTCCTCGAACTCGATATCAAGCAGACCCTGCCCGGCACTGCGAAGCAGTTCAAGGACGCTATCCACAACGCGTTGAAGACCCGACACACCCGGCCCTCGCGTGCGGCGGGTGCCGCTTCGGGTGCCGGAGCCTCGACGGAGGCGGACGACGACGTCGAACTCACCAACCGTTACAAGTCGCTCGAAACCCTGGTCAAGCGGCTCGGCTCGCAGACCCCTGAGGACCGGCGCTGGCGTGCTGAGGTGCTGGATGTCCGCGGGCACCTTTTCATCCAGTGCAAGGAGCACCGCTCCGTCCAAGGCCCGCGGGGTGGCAAGAAGACCGAGGTGTACATGCACGCAGACACCGGATCGATGTCCGGTGGCGAGCGGCAGCGCTTCACGGCGTTCATCATGGCGGCGGCCCTGAGTTACCAGTTGGGCATCGCCGAGCAAGGTTTCACGACTTACGGAACGGTGATGATGGACGAGGCGTTCGTCCTGGCCTCGGAGGAGTTCGCCGGTGCAGGCATCAAGGCGCTGCACGAGTTCGGCTTCCAGTTGTTGCTGGCCGCGCCCGAAAACGTGATCGACCTTTCCCGTCATCTTGGTTCGGTTACGGAAATCCTGCGCGATAAGAGAACAAACCGCTCCGGCGTGCTCACGGCTCCGGTGATCGGCACCCCGGGCCTGCCGGGTGAATGGCGTTCCGAGGCCAACCCCGTGGACATCGTGCTCCGCTAGCCCCGACGCCCGCTCACCTATGTCGGGTTTCCCCCGGGACGCTCGCTCACCTATGTCGGGTTTCCCCGGGACGCTCGCTCACCTATCTCCGGTTTCCGGCGGACCGGCTACTTTCCTTGGACCCGCCCCAGGAACTTGGCGGTCCGGGACTGTAGCCCGGCGATTTGGCGAATGACGACGGCGGCCGGGTCGGGATTGATCTCATTCGCCGGGGGCTCCTTCCGGACGTTGGCGCAGCAGCCGAATTCTGCACAGATCAACGTCCCCACGGTGTTGCCGTCGCGACCCGATTGGCCCGCGCGCTTGGCAACCCAAAGATAGACATCGTCCTTGGAAAACACGTCGCGGCACAGTTCGCAAAGGACCGAGCGCTTCCTGTCGGAGCCTCCCTCGGGTGCGCGCAGCATGATGCCAGTGAGGGAATCATCGTTCGGGAGGACGAGGTAGCCCCGCATGGGCATCTTTTCGTCGCGCCAGCCAAGGAATTCGAGGTTGGCCCAGTCGAGGGAATCAAAGTCCTTCGGGAGGCTGAGTTTGGCGGCCTCCGAGCGGCTCGCATTGATGAATGAGGAACGGATTTGTTGAGCGGTGATTTTCTGCACGGCAAAGTTCTTTCAGATCGTGTGGGCTCCGAAGAGCAAGGACGCTGGCGTCTGGCGATCCGAGGGCACGGCAAAGGAACCTTAGCGTGCTTCTAGTGCAGGGACGGCGGGGTTAGTTCCCCTGACCGCCGAGCGGGATGGCCGACGTAGAGGGGGCTGCAAAGCAGGCCAAAACGGCCACCTCGCCAACCATGGCAGTGCCAACGTGTGTAGTGCGCATGCTCATCCTCTCGATCTTCGCCGCTTTCACGGCCCTGGCCAGTTCGTTGAATCAACCGGCTCTGTCATCTTTGCAAATGCGGTACCCGGTGTCCAAAGGATCCCGTGCGTTCTAGTCGCGGCGAGCCCTGACGCCCGCTCACTTTTGGGGCATTTACTGACGACGGTCGCTCACTAGATGTGAGGGAGCGTCCGCGTTTTGGCCGCGATACGTGAGCGAGCATCGGGGGGTCCAAGCGAAGCGAATTACGCGACGCAAACGTTTCGTAATTATTCGAAGGGTAGGCTAGCCTTACTTAGGTTTGCATCACTTACCTAAGGAGTCCCGTGGCTTCCCGCCCCTCACGCCGTGCCCTGCTGAAGACCGCAGGTGCAGCGACCGCAGCCCTTGCCGCCGTCGCACTGTCACTCACCGCTTGCTCGACCGGCTCAACAACCGCCAGTTCTGCGACAACGCCGGCCTCCAGCGGCCAGTTCCCGGTCACTATCAAGAACGTCTTCGGTGAGACCACCATCAAGTCGCAACCGCAACGCGTGGTAACCGTCTCGTGGGTCAACGACGACGTCGCCTTGGCTCTCGGCGTCGTGCCCGTCGGGGTCCCGAAAAACGAATGGGGCAACAACGGCAAGGGTTCCACCCCCTGGAAGGACGCCGCGCTTGAGAAGTTGGGTGCCGGCTTTGGCACCGCGAAGGCGCCAGCCCAGTTCTCCGAGGCCGACGGCATCAACTTCACGGAGATCGCCAAGCTGGCACCGGACGTCATCCTTGCCGCCTATTCCGGCCTGACCGAGGCGGACTACAAGAAGCTCTCCGAAATTGCCCCCGTGGTGGCGCAGCCCGAACTCGCGTATGGCACGTCGTGGCAGGATGCGACCACCATCATCGGCAAGGCCCTCGGAAAAACCCCGGAGGCAGCCAAGCTCGTCTCGGACACTGAAGCTACCATCAAGAACAAGGTTTCCGCGTTCCCGCAGCTCGCCGGCAAGTCGTTCATCTACGGCAACCTTGAGCCTGCGAAGGGCGACGGCGTCAACGTCTACACAGCCAACGACAACCGACCGCGTTTCCTCTCCGAAATCGGCATGACGCTCGCCCCCGTGGTGCAGAACGCCAGCAAGGGCTCCAAGGAATTTTTCGTTCCGTGGTCCGCCGAAAAGGCCAACGAGCTTTCCTCGGACGTCTTCGTGACCTGGGTACCGGATTCCAAAACCACTGACCAAATCATGCAGGACCCCCTGCTGGGCCAGATCCCCGCCATCAAGAAGGGCGCCCTGGTCGCCGACTCCGACAACACCCTCACCCTGGCGATCTCCGCATCCTCGCCCCTGAGCCTGCCGTGGGCACTGGACATGTTCCTGCCCCAGCTCGCCAAGGGCGCCGACGCGGCCGCCAAGTAGCGATACGCCTGACATGACACAGAGCACGACGACGGCGGGCCCACCTTCCGCGGGCGGAACTGCGCGCGAACTGGCAGCTCATGACCGTCAAATCGCCTCCAAAGGGCAACACCTGCCAGTTCGCGCGAAGGCCGGGCCCGACGTCGGGGGCCGGGGACGCGGCAACCGCGCCACCTGGCTGGTGGCCGCCGTCGTCGTGCTTGCGCTTGTCTGTGCGGCCTCGCTCGCGATCGGTGCCAGGGACATGTCCATTGAAACCGTCTGGCAGGCACTCACACAGTTCAATCCCGATGACGGCAACCACGCGGTGGTCCACACCCGCATTCCACGCACGGTGCTCGGCCTCGTCGCGGGAGCTGCCCTCGGCCTTGCGGGCGCCGCGATGCAGGGAGTCTCCCGGAACCCCCTGGCCGACCCGGGCATCATGGGCGTCAACGCGGGGGCGGCACTGGCCGTGGTCGCCGGGATCTACCTTTTCGGTATCTCGGGGGCGAGCGGCTACATCTGGTTCGCTTTCGTCGGTGCCGCGGCGGCCGCCGTCGTCGTCTATCTGATTGCGTTGATGGGACGGGACGGTGCGACGCCGGTGAAGCTCGCTTTAGCGGGGGCGGCGCTGAGCGCGGGACTCTACTCGTTGATGAACGTCATCCTGGTTTCGAGCCAGGACACCCTGGACCGCTTCCGTTTCTGGCAGGTGGGTGGAATCGCCGGCAACGACTGGTCGGTGGTGTTGACCGGGCTGCCGTTCCTGCTGCTTGGGGCGTTGATCGTGCTGGGCAGCGGCCGGATCCTCAACAGCCTGGCCCTCGGTGACGACGTTGCCCGCGGACTCGGCCAGAATGTGGTGCTGGCCAGGGGCGTCACCGCGCTCGGAATCGTGCTGCTCTGCGGATCGGCCACGGCGTTGGCTGGTCCCATCGGATTCGTCGGACTCGTGGTTCCACATGCCGTGCGCTTCTTTACGGGCCCGGACTACCGCTGGATCCTGCCGTTCTCGATGGTTCTCGCACCGGCACTCCTGCTGGTTTCGGACGTGATCGGCCGCGTGGTGCTGCTGCCGGGCGAAGTTCCCGCGGGCATCATGACGGCCATCGTCGGTGCTCCCGTCTTCGTGTGGCTCGTCCGCCGGGGCAAGGGGGCCTCGCTATGAACCCCCGCAGCAGGACCGCACTCCTGGGCGCCGGCGTCGTCATCCTCTTTGCGGTGACGGTGCTCCTTGGCAGCTACACGGTCACCATCCCCGATTTCTTCAGGATAATTGCGGTCCAGCTGGCGGGCGGCGAGAAGATCCCGGGCGCAAGCTTCATCGTCATGGAGAACAAACTGCCAAGGGCCGTGCTCGGAATCTTGATCGGTGTCGCGTTCGGCCTCTCGGGCGGGCTCTTCCAGACCATGCTCCGCAACCCGCTCGCAAGCCCCGACGTCATCGGCATCAGTTACGGTGCGAGCGCTGCGGCGGTCCTGGCCATTGTCGTGTTCGGCGCATCCGGTGCCGCCGTGTCCGCAGCCGCGCTCGCTGGTGCGATCGGCGTCGCTGTTGTCATCTACGCCATTTCGCGCGGCGGCTCGGGCAGCCGGCGCGCGAACGCGGCAGGCAATCGACTGATCCTCGCCGGAGTAGGTATCGCCGCCGCATTGGGGGCGGTGGTGAACTTCCTCATGACCCGGGCGGACATCCGGACAGCCTCCGAGGCCCTCATTTGGCTCAACGGTTCCCTGAATTCAGCCAATTGGGAGCGCGTGGGCGTCCTCCTCGCTTCGCTCGCGGTGCTCGTTCCCGCCCTAGCCTTCCTCGCCGGACCGCTGCGCATGCTCGAACTCGGGGACGACGCCGCGGCCGGACTGGGAATCCGCGTGAACGCCGTACGTTTCGGACTGGTGATCACCGCCGTCGCGCTCGCAGCAGTGGCGACGGCGGCTGCCGGGCCGGTTGCCTTCGTCGCCTTCCTTGCCGGGCCGATCGCGCGGCGGGTTGTCGGGTGGCCCAGCCTCCCGGCGTCGGCGTTCACTGGCGCCTTGATCGTCCTCGCGGCCGACTATTTCGCGTACAACGTGGCACCCCTGATTCTGGCCGGTACCGTCCTGCCGGTCGGCGTCATTACCGGCGCCCTCGGTGCTCCATTCCTGCTGTGGCTCCTGGCCACGTCCAACCGAAAGGAAGCCTGACATGGCACAACTGAGCGCACGCGGCTTGACGCTCCAATACGAGCAGCGAAGGGTGGTCGAAGGACTCTCGACGCATATCCCCGAAGGCAAAGTGACCATGATCGTGGGCGCCAACGCCTGCGGAAAATCCACCTTGCTCCGAGGGCTCTCCAGGCTCTTGAAGCCGAGCACCGGCGTCGTCACCTTGGATGGCAAGGACATCCACTCCCGCCCGGCCCGCGAACTCGCCCGCACGCTCGGCCTCCTTCCGCAACACCCCCTTGCCCCGGACGGCATCACCGTCCGCGAACTCGTGGGCCGCGGACGGTATCCGCACCAAGGATTCTTCCGCAGTTGGAGGACTGGTGACCTGTCGTTGCATGATCTCGCGGTACAGCGCGCACTCGAGACCACTTCTACTCTTGAGCTTGCTGAACGGAACATCGATGAATTGTCCGGCGGGCAACGCCAAAGGGTATGGATCGCCATGGCCCTGGCACAGGAGACGGACGTCCTGCTCCTCGACGAGCCCACCACCTACCTTGACCTGGCACACCAAGTGGAGGTGCTGGACCTGGTCACCGATCTTAACCGCAGCCGCGGAACCACCGTGGCCATCGTGTTGCACGACCTCAACCTGGCCGCGCGCTACGCGGACCACGTCATCGCCATGAAGGCAGGGGCAATCGTCGCCGAAGGGCCCGCACTCGCAGTGGTCACCGAGGACCTGGTTCGCGAAGTTTTTGGCTTGGAGGCCCGGGTGGTTCCGGATCCAATTTCGGGCACCCCGCTCATTCTCCCGATCGGCCGCCACCACACCGCCGCTCCCGCAACACCCCTCGAATTGGAGTTCGCATCATGAACGCAGACGCCGCTGTGCGGAACGCCATCACGGAGCCGATGACCCTGGCCTTCGACGTCACTGTCACCGCCGTCGAGGATCTAGGGCCCAATTTCCGGCGCATCACCTTCGGGGGATATTGCCTGCGCGGATTCGGGGTTTCGGGGGACACCCTGGACCTGCGCATCAAACTCATGATTCCCTCGCTCGACGGCGACAGTCGCCCACTGCCGTTGCCCGCCTTCAACACGGGCGACGCCGGTTGGTACCAAGAGTGGTTGGCGATGGATTCCGCGGTGCGCGGATCGATGCGGACCTACACGGTGCGGAACGAGAGGCTCGACGCCGTTCACCCGGAAATCGACGTCGACTTCGTGATGCACTTCGACGACGACGACGGCGGCGGTGGTGGTGGCACCCGCGGCGCTAGCGGCGGCGCGGCGCGGCCCGGCGTCGACGGCGGTGCGGCTCACCTGACAGGCGGCCCTGCGGCCAACTGGGCGCTCGCCGCGAAACCGGGGGATTCGATCACCATCATCGGCCCTAACAACCGGGCAGCCCACTGCGTCACCGCTGAAACATACTCCGGCATCGAATGGCGTCCCGGCTTGGCGCAACGGGTCCTCCTTGCCGGCGACGAAACAGCAGTCCCCGCCATCGGCGCGATCCTGGAGTCCCTGCCCGCGGAAATCACAGGGCATGCCTTCCTTGAGGTGCCCGAGGCCGGCGATTTCCAAGACCTCGCCACAGACGCCGACATCCAAATCACCTGGCTCGCGCGCGGCGCGGCGCTCGGCCGGTCCCGACCCCACGGTGAGTTGCTCAAGGAAGCCGTCCGCGGAGCTGTACCCGTCCCGGGGTGGGTTGGCATCGTCTCGCTCGACGGCGCCGCCGGCCCTGAACCCGAAGACGTCAACGTTGACCAGGACATCTTGTGGGAAACGCCGCTGCGGATGGACACGGCCGCGATCGAAGCGAGCCGCAACCCGGGCCTTCCCGCTGGCGCTTTGCCGTTCTACGCCTGGATAGCAGGCGAGGCAGGGGTCATCAAAGAGCTACGCCGGTATCTTGTCCGGGATGTGGGGATCGACCGGAAGCAGGTGGCGTTCATGGGCTACTGGCGCAAGGGGAAAGCCGAACTCTGACCCGCCCCTCCGACGCTCGCTCACGTATATCGGCCTTTTCTCCGACGCTCGCTCACGTATGCGGCCGAAAGCGGGAACGCTCGCTCACAGCACAGGTGAGCGAGCGTCCGGCCGAAAGGCGCTATAGGTGAGCGAGCGTCGAATTAACCTGGGCTTTGCCGGCGGGCAACCGGGCGGGGCTACGCTGGCGTCGTGGCTGGGAACGTGCTTGATGCTGACCAGAACGGACGACGGCGGTTTGTTGCCTTGGGCGATTCCTTCACCGAGGGCGTGGGGGACCGGAACGAGGCCCTACCGAACGGCGTCCGGGGCTGGGCCGACCGCGTCGCCGAGAAACTGGCCAAGGCCGAACCGGGCTGGGAGTACGCCAATCTTGCCGTGCGGAGCAAGCGGCTCCGCCATATCGTCGAAGAGCAATTGGACCGTGCGTTGGCCATGGAACCCACTCTCATCACGCTTTACGCTGGCGGCAACGACATCCTGGACTTCGGCACGGACATGGACCTGCTCATGGCCGAGTACGAAAGACTCGTGGGCCGCCTCGCAGCCACGGGAGCCACCTTGGTCTTGTTCACGGGGTACGACGTCAAGGTCTCGGCCGTGCTGGAACCCTTCAAGAAGCGGAATGCCCTCTACAACGAGCGCGTCCGCGAACTGGCCGCCAAGTACGGGGCCGTGCTGGTGGATTATTGGTGCCTTGACGCTTACCACGACCGCCGGATGTGGGCCTCGGACCGCCTCCACATGTCCAAAGCCGGGCACAAATACATGGCGGCGCAGGTACTTGATCACCTCGGCGTACCGCATAAGTTCTCGCCCAAGGACTGGGAACCGCCGCAACGGCTCAGGTTGCGCGATTGGGTACGGCGTCAACGCCGCTGGGTGAACGACTGGGTGCTGCCCTTGTTCGGCCGGAAGCTTCGCGGTGTCACGCTCGGGGACAGCCTTGGCCCACGCTGGCCGGAGCCCGTGAAAGTGCCACGGAAGGCCGGGCTGCGAAAACTCGCGGAACGCCAAGCCGCCGCTGCGGGCTCGGCTCACGCCGGAAGCAACGCACAAGGCAAGGCTCAAAACAACGGGGGGACATGACCATGGCCATGCATACACCGCTGCGATTCGTCGCCGTCGGAGATTCGTTCACTGAAGGTGTCGGCGACACCGACCTTCGTCTGCCCAACGACTGCCGCGGCTGGGCCGACCGTGTGGCCGAGGAACTGGCCAGGCACCGGCCGCAGACGCAGTACGCCAACCTGGCCCTCCGGGGCCGTCGCCTCAAGCAGATCGTGGCTGAACAACTTGAGCCGGGACTCGCGATGGCTCCCACGCTGGTCAGTTTCCACGCCGGCGGCAACGATCTCCTCGGCGCACGGCTGGACATGCGCACACTGGTCCGTGGATTCGAGGACGCCGTTGCCCGGATCGCCCAAAGTGGTTCCCAGGTCCTCCTGTTCACCGAGTACAACGTGCCGCTCTCGCCGGTGTTGGAGCCGCTCAAGCTGCGCACGGCGGTTTTCAACAAGCACATCCGGCGCATTTCCGCAGCCTACGGAACGCTTCTGGTGGACCATTGGTGCTTCGAAAAGTACCAGGACCGCCGGATGTGGGCTCTGGACCGGCTGCACATGTCCGGCATCGGACACGAATACATGGCCAAGAAAGTCCTGGAGGTGTTGGGTGCCGCGCACTCGCTGGGCTCTCCGGGGCTCGGGCCGCTGCAGCCGCGGGGCCGCGCCGAGAAAATGGCCGACGACGCCGCGTGGCTCAGGCGCGACGTGGCGCCGTGGCTTTCGCGTCGCTTCAGGGGAGTGTCGAGCGGGGATCACCTGAGCGCCCGCTGGCCGGCCCTTATGCCGGTGGTCTTGCCGGAGCGACTGGGCGCGTCCCCTGAGCCAGCCAGGCTTTGAAGGGGTCAGCGTCACGCCTGACAACTTTTTGGCGGCGGTGTGCTCTGCGTGACGCCCCGGAGCTGTAACCCGACTAGTCCAGCAGGTTTTCGAACCCCGCAGATGCGCTGGTGACCGTGAATTCGATGATCTCGAAGTCGGCTACCCCGTTGACGTAGAACGGATCCGTCGCCAGGGAAGCGTCCAGTGTCGCACGATCGACGTTGGACAACAGCACACCCCCGATGGCTGGAACGCGACGTCCGGATGCAAGGAAAGTGCCGGCGTCGAACGCTTCTTTGACCCAATCCATGTGTGCGGGGCGGTGGAAATCGACGATCTCGTCAGGAACTTTGTATGTCAGCGAAACGACGAACATGCCGCCCAGCCTACAACGCGGAGGGCGGCCGCAACGGGCCGCCCTCCGAAACCAGAAGACCTTACGGCAGCAGCTTGACTGCAGAGTTCCAGTTGAAGTCGGGGTGAGTGTCGCTGATCTGGAGCGTCATGACGAGCAACTGGAAGGCTTCCAGCTCACGCGATCGGCGCAGCGGTCCGACGTTCACCGGACGCAGCCCGGCACCTTTGACGAAGTCGACGACGGCGGCCGTCGCCTCGGTGTCGTCGCCCGCCACGAGTACATCGAGGGTCTGGCCGTCCACTTCGCCCTCCGCGAGCGTGGCGGCGAAGACGGTGTTGAAGGCCTTCACTACCGATGCGCCGGGGACCAAGGCCTGCAGTTCTTCGGCGGCCGAGGTCCCGGCGGGAACGGTGAGGGAATCGAAGGTCTCGAAGTTCACGGGGTTGGAGATGTCCACGATCGTCTTGCCGTTGAGCGCTGAGCCATAGGAAGAAAGGACTTCTTTGGAGGCCTCGAACGGAGTGGCCAGAACCACGATGCTGCCTTCCACCGGAGACCCCGTGATGCCGGAGGTTCCGTTGACCGTCGCCGCCAGTGCAGCAGCAGAGCCGGCGTCGCGGCTCAGGACCTGGACGCTTTTGCCTGCCGTCGCCGCGCGGGCCGCAATGCCGGACGCCATGTTGCCGGTACCGATGATGGTGATGTCAGCCATTGTTGTTTCCTTTGCTCGAGTGCCCATGATTAGTTCATGTTCATTTAGTTGAAGCTTCAACTAAAACAGTAATGATCTTAAGTTGAAGTGTCAAGCATTGATTTCCTTCTAAGATGAATCCATGACCGAACCGCGCTGGCTCAATGCCGACGAACGCCGTGCCTGGCTGGCCCTCCTGAGCATCAACACCCTTCTGCCCGCAGCCCTGGACACCCAACTGCAAGCGGCCGGCAAATTGTCGCTGTTCGACTACAACGTGCTCGCCATGCTGTCCGAAGCGGAGGGGCGTTTCCTGCCGATGAGTGAGCTTGCCGCCCGCACCAGTGCTTCCTTGTCGAGGTTGTCGCACGTCGTCACCAAGCTGCAGAGACGCGGTTGGGTGGAGCGTGAGGCCCATCCGGGCGATGCACGCGTCACTGTGGCGCACCTGACGGAGGCAGGCATGGACACCATCGTGTCCCTCGCCCCGGGGCATGTGGATGCGGTCCGTGCCTTGATGTTGGACGCCATGACCGACGACGACGTTGCGGACCTCGCGCGGATCGGCGAGAAGATCGTGGCCCGGCTGGACGACGACCACTGGATCCTGCGCGAACGCTAAGCCTCGCGCCGGCCGCCAAACCGCGGGCGGGCGGCTGCGGGCGCCGGCTGGCGGCGACGCTTACGATGGCCGCGCCCTGAGCAGCCGCCACCGCGCGTGACGGCCGCCCCGCACGGATGAAAGACTGGCGCCATGGATTTTTCTGCCCGGTATGTGGCATTGGGTGACTCTTTCACCGAAGGACTTGGCGACGCTGACCCATCGCGCCCCAACGGAGTCAGGGGATGGGCGGACCTCGTCGCCCATCAATTGGCACAAAGCAACGACAATTTCGGCTACGCCAACCTGGCCATCCGCGGCAAGAAGCTCCGGCAAGTCATGGCAGAACAGGTGGACTCCGCTGTCGCGCTTCAACCGACGCTGGTGACCCTGTACGCGGGAGCGAACGACATCTTCCGACCCAAAGTCGATATCGACAGGCTCATGGAGGACTACGAAGCCGGCATCGAGAAGCTAAGCGCTACCGGCGCCACGTTGCTTCTCTTTACCGGTTTCGACGCCCGCAGTTCCAAGGTTTTCGGCACCATGCGCGGACGCACCGCGATCTACAACGAGCTGGTGCGGGAAATCGCTGAAAACCACGGTGCGCTGCTGGTGGACTATTGGCGCTTCAGCGAATACCACGACTGGCACATGTGGGCGCAGGACCGGATGCACATGTCCACTGCTGGCCACATCAACATGGCCAACCGTGTCCTGGCCGTCCTGGAGCACGAAGGTTCCCTTGAAGTCCCTCCTCCTGTCACGCAACCCCAGCTTGCTCGGGCGGAAGCGTTGTGGGCCAACGCGCGTTGGGCCCGTGAACATGCCGCCCCGTGGGTGGTCCGCCGCGTTACGGGCAAGTCTTCAGGTGACGGCCTTAGCCCGAAGTACCCGCAGCTCACCCGGCCCTAACTGGGCTGAGCGGCAAGTTTCCGGAAACCCGGCGTAGCGAGCAGTCCGCCGTCGTTCTTCACCGCGAGCACGTCAACGTCCCAGCGCGACGCAGTCAGCGTGAGCGTTCCGGCACCGCCCGCCATGATGGCCGTGGCCAGGACGTCGGCCGTGATGATGTCGGCCGCTGCCACTGAAACCTGGCGGAACCCCTGGTCCCGCGCCGATTGGAGGCCCGCGGACCAAATGTGGTGGCCGCGTTCGCTCGTTCCCGAGGTCGCCAGCGCGTGCTTGCCCTTGCTGCCGAGCGGAAACGCAGTCAGGAGCGTCGTCCGATCCTCCGGGTCAATAATCCCTGCCAGCCACGGCCGCGCAGTGCCCGGCGTCGGCGAACCGGCCACAAGGACATCCCCGCCCGCGTTGAGGCACCAATCCTTCAGCCCCAGCGCGAGCAGCGACGTTCCGGCTTCCCGTATCGCATGTCCCTTGACGATCCCGGCCAAGTCCACGACGCCGTCGGGCCGTTCCGCCGTGAACGCACCTTCCGTGAGGCTGCGCCAGTGGACAGCCTCGACATACAGCCGGCGCATGTCCACGGAGGCGTCCCTCAGGGCCAGCTCGCCCCGCGCCATCGCGCTCGCCTCCGAGTCGGGACGGTAGAGGCTAAACGTCCGGTCCAACCCCGTGAACAACTGCTCGACGACGGCGGTGGCCGCCTCGAGTTCCTCCACCGCGGCTTGGGGAGCCGTCCTTGTAGCAGCTGGGATGGCGAGGCTCACCACGGTGCCCATGCTCGTGAACGTTCGGGAGCGAAGACGGGGCTCCGCAGCGTCTTGTCCGGGCCCGTTGGGCTTAGAAATGGGCTGCATCGAGGGCCGCCTGGAGGGATGTCAAATATGCCTCGCTGGTATAGGTGGCCCCGCCGATGGTCTGCACGTTCGCCGACTGGGCGCTCAGCACTTCGGAGCGGAGCAGGGGTGCTGCCCTGGCGCTGATCTGGACGGATCGTTGCTCTTGGTCGGTCAGATGCAGGGCTGTGACATCCGTGATCACGCCGGCCTTGATGGTTACCTGGACCTGGACCGTTCCGAATCGGGTCTCCACCGCCGTGCCCGCGTAGGTGCCGCCTGCCTTGGCCGAGGCCCCCAGAGTGGAACTGGAACTCGACCCCGTGCTGGAACTCGACCCCGTGCTGGAACTGGAGCCGGCTCCGGTTCCCGAGGACGATCCTGAAGCGCTGCTCCCGGTGGTTCCATTCGCCGTCGAGCCCGTGCCTGAAGCGGTACCGCCTGTGTCTCCCGTGGAGGAGGTCGTGACGGCCGATGCGTTCGAGTCCGCCACGTGCGCCCCTGCCTGCCAACCGACCAGGAGGATGGCGGCCGACGCCAGCGCTGCTGAAATTCCTGCCCTGAGTCTCACCAGTCAAACCTTTCGTAGTGGAGTTGTTCCTCCCGGACGCCGGACCTTTTTGCCTCAGCCAGCACCTGGCGGGCCCAAGTAGATGGGCCGCAAATGTACACATCCGCGTCGGTGATGGCCGGTACGAAGTCGCGCAGCCGCGAGGTGCCGGCAGAGGCTGGCAACCAGGCGCTTTGAGGATTCCCGGACCGCGGGCCAGTCAGATGGAAGAGCGTGGCACCACGCTTCCGGCACAATTCAAGGATCTCGTCGCCAAGGAATAGCTCTTCCTTGCTGCTGCCGCGCAACAGGACGGTCGCCTGGCCGGGAGCGAAGGGTGTGGATTCCAGGAGCGCCCGGAGGGGCGTGATTCCGATTCCTGCGCCGATCATCACGACGTGTTCCCGGCTCCGGGCTGCCGTGCTGAAGACCCCGTACGGACCTTCGATGGCTACCTTCGTTCCCGGTTTGAGCGAAGCCAGCCGGGCCGAACCCGCACCCAGGTTCCGGACGGTGATCCGCAAGGTGGGCTGTTGGGCGGGCCGCCCATATGACGTGCCCGACGGCGGCATGATCGGTTCCGCCGACAGGCTGAACGGATGCGCCTGCCACCACATGCCGGGGGCAAGGAAGCGCCAGACGAAGAACCGGCCGCCGTTTCCCGACAACTTATTCAATCGCAGGCCACTCATTTCGATGCTGAAGACGCCAGGCGCAAGGGGTACCACGCGCCGCACGGTCAGTTGGTGCCGGTAGGTAGCTAACACGGGCTGGGCAATACGGAACCAAGCCAGCGCCGAGCCTGTTCCTATGTAAAGCAGCAGCCAGTACCAGCGCTGCCAGGTGCCTTCGGCGAACAAACCGCCCACACTGAATTGGTGCGGTAAGGCGACGGCTACTGCCAAATACGTGAGCAGGTGGACGAAGTACCAGAATTCGTAGGGAAAGCGGCGCCGAACAGCCACAAGCGAGGTGACCACTACGGCAATGAACAAGGCCATGGAGACGAACGCCAACCACATATCGGGTACCAACACCCAGAGCGAAACGGCCTCGCTCACGGGGTTCAGGCCCTCGGCCATGCCGTAGCCGGTTGCCACGAGAAGTCCATGCGCCAGCAACAGGTACAGTGCCGGTTTGCCTAGCTTCCGGTGGAATTCCAACGCCCTGTCATGCCCCACCGCGCCGTCCACGAAAGGCAGGCGCGCCGCGAGCAGAAGCATCAGGAAGACCAGGTCCATGCCGGCAAGCCCGGCCAGGATCCCGACGGCGGTGACCGCTTGGGTGAGGTTCCCGACCGACGACATCCCGCCGTCGGCGAGCCACAAAGCCAGCGCCGCTGCGAGGGAAGCCCACAGCGCAACGGTGAGCATGTCCGTCCGGAACATGCGTCGGCGATGCTGCGCAGCGAACCTTCCCTTGGCGGAATTGCGCCGCTCGGGCGCTGGAGGCTGACCCGGGGACGCACCCACACGTTGGCCTGGGGAGGCGAGGAGTTGTGACTTCATGTCTCAAGATTGAACTCTCAACCTTTCGATCTCCTGTGAGGGGACTAGCCTCCGCTTATGATTTGAGGAACTGGTTCTTATACACGCGATTGGTCTTAATTTCCCCCAGCCCCTAGACTTATTAGGCGCTAGGTGGCGCGGAGCGTGTGCAATTGCTCCGGTTGGCGGTGACTGTTGGCAACAACAGGAGATCCGCGGGCCGGTAGTTAGGGGCTCAAGTTGCGTGCATTCCAGTATTCGCCCAGTATTCCGGCCTGTTGTCCGGACCCACTACCTTCGCCGCAGCGGTGATCATTGGCTGATTTCAGTCGAGGGATGCACCCTGTGGGAACTACCGAAAACGGTGTGGACTGGTTGCGGACGTCGCCTATTGCACGGGAAGTAGGAACTCTGCTTGCCGTTTCATTTTATTTTTTAGGAGAGTCGTCATGGCAGCAAACTGCCAGGTGACCGGAGCCGAGCCGGGCTTTGGACACAGCATTTCGCACTCGCACCGCCGCAACAAGCGTCGGTTCGACCCCAACATCCAGAAGAAGCGCTACTGGGTTCCGTCCCTGCGCCGTAATGTCACGCTGACCCTGTCGGCCAAGGGCATCAAGACCATCGACGTTCGCGGCATCGACGCAGTCGTCGCCGAAGTTCTGGCTCGTGGGGTGAAGCTCTAGTGGCAAAGGACAAGGACGTACGTCCGATCATCAAGCTGAAGTCGACTGCGGGAACCGGTTACACCTACGTGACCCGCAAGAACCGTCGTAACGACCCGGACCGCCTGGTCCTGAAGAAGTACGACCCCAAGATCCGCCAGCACGTCGAATTCCGAGAGGAGCGCTAAACATGGCTAAGAAGTCCAAGATTGCTCGCAACGAGCAGCGCAAGGTCATCGTTGAGCGTTACGCTGCCAAGCGTCTCGAACTGAAGAAGACCCTGGTTGACGCCAACGCGACTGACGAAGCACGCGAAGAGGCTCGCCTCGGCCTGCAGAAGCTGCCCCGCAACGCCTCCCCGATCCGTCTGCGTAACCGCGACATCATCGACGGCCGCCCGCGCGGTACCTTCCAGAAGTTCGGTATCTCCCGTGTTCGCTTCCGCGACATGGCTCACCGTGGTGAGCTCCCGGGCATCACCAAGTCTTCCTGGTAATCCAGAAGCACTAGAAGGGCCGGCGACCGTTTGGTTGCCGGCCCTTCTTGCGTTTAAGGCGACGGGTTCCGGGCTCCGATGCGTCGGGTGTCCGGATTCGGCGGGTTTCGAGGCTTGGCGATTAGTGGTGCAGCACACAGTGCCGAATTACGACGCCGGCGGCTTCCTTTTGCGCTCGACCGACTGTTTTGTCCCGGATTACCGCGGTTCTTGCTCGCCTGAGGCGTGATTTGCGTGGGGTCTTTGGGGTGTGTAAAGTAGATCGAGTCGCCGCCGCTGATGCGGAAAAATTGCGACGGACTCCCTTTCAAATGGAAACCAAATTCCTGGTTCGCTTTTTTGCGTTCCGGTGCGGTTTCCGGGGGTCGCGGATGGTGTTTTGTCCGGCGTGGTTCCCGGTTTCGGGAGTTGTGCGGGGAGAGCGTGTCTGGTAAGTTTGGAAAGTTGCTCCGGAGCGATCCTGGACCCTTTGGTGGGTGTGGGTGGTG